>CAXTDO010000262.1:0-7726 GCA_964242315.1 uncultured Flavihumibacter sp. | reverse complement strand
GAAATTTGCAGGATTCTTTGCGTCTGCAGTTTTACTATGTGTGATCATATTGAGTTCTTTCTGGAAACCGGTTTCCATCACACCTCCACAGGAAGTAAAACAGATAGCAAGCAATGATAAACCCGGAGCACAACAACTACTAATGATTGATCAATTGTTACATACAAAGTGGACCCGGTTGGAACAACTTTACATTGAATACGCACTGTTATTATCCGATCCCTCAAAGAAAGACAACAGCAATTCAGGCGACCGTCAAATAATGGAAGCAGAAGTGTCTTATGCTAAATTACTTGACAGTGTTTCCGCCAATAATTCAAGCTCTCCTTTGGTTGAAAAAATTGATAGCACGGTCAATTCTTTCAGGGCTACTCTACAGAACAGGCAGGCTCTTAACACTAATATCCGCAACATCGTTGTAAAAAATGCCGGTAAACCAGGTAGTGTAATCATCAACGACAAGAATCAGGATCAGCAATTAAATGATTTAAAGAATGATCTTACTGCTAAAAACAGTATGATTGCCAAACTACAGGCTGAAGTTGGTGAAGCTGCCGCAGTAAAGAATAATTTAAGCGTTAATGAGCAGAAGTTGCTGCAGTTGCAAAAAGACATACAGGCTAAAACAGACATGGTTGCAAAACTGCAAAGCCAGGTCAATATGGCTTCTTCAAAGAATACCGGTGCCGTTACAAATGAACAAAAAGTTCGCCAGCTACAGGCGGAGCTTCAGTCAAAAACAGAAACGATCGCAACATTGCAAAGCCAACTCAAGGCTGCTCCTTCAAAAATTAACAATGCCGGTGATGAACAACAACTTCGCGCGTTGCAGAAAGAGTTGCAGGCCAAGTCAGCAATGATTACAAAGTTACAAAGCCAGGTTAAGGCGATTCCAACTGCCACTGCAACGACCAGCTCACCGTCATCCGAGAAAGACCTTAAAAAGATTACAGATGAACTGGAATTTTTAAAATGGGCTTTAAGATCCGAAGTGAGCTCCAATCATGCGCTTACTGAAAATGTGAATAAACTGAAGCAGGCTAACGCGAGCCTAACGAACCAGTTAAAAGCTAAATAAGAAAAGCCATTAATCAGCAGGCTTGCTAAAATCAATTTTGAATCCTTTACGCTATATGTTAGATTGCACGGCACTATGTAATTTAATATGTAAATATGAAAGGACTTAAGACTGTTCTCCTGTTAACCATCTCCAATGCATTCATGACTTTCGCCTGGTATGGCCATTTAAAATTTAAGGGATTTGAATGGGGCAGGAACCTGGGTCTTTTTGCAGTGATCTTAATTAGCTGGGGACTGGCATTTTTTGAATATCTCTTCCAGGTTCCCGCCAACCGCCTGGGCTTTAAAGATGATGGAGGGCCTTTCAATCTTGTTCAGTTAAAAACAATCCAGGAAGCTTTAACTATCACCATTTTTATAGTATTTACCACAGTATTTTTTAAGAATGAAAAGTTAGCCTGGAACCATTTAGTAGGATTTTTTCTGATAGTGCTGGCTGTGTTTGTGATCTTTAAGAAATGGTAGTTTTTAATGATTAATTATTAATGGTTAATTATTAACGGGAAGTAGCAAACAATTTCAGTGTCTGCTAATCATTAATCATTAATCATTATTTCCTTATCAGCCCTTCATCATTAATACTCACCGCTTTGTTGCTGTCATCAGTGATCGTTGCCATAAATTGATGGCTGGTTGCTTCCATCTGCAAAGAATTCGTATGGTTGTCTATTGTGATACCGGTTGTGTCAATACCAAGATCCGATAAGGATGCTGCATATCTTTTATTCCGTGCCCAATATTCTTTTTGACGGTAGTAACATAGCCAGAGATAGTTTTTCCGTTTTTCCGTATAAGGCATTTCGAAAACAACGGGCTGACCACCTTCCTTACGCGTAAATTGGAGGTATCCCCAACGTTCAGGGTAATGCATGTTGATTACACCCTGGGGCGACCAAACCCAGTTATGTTCCGGCTTATTCCTGCCAGACGAATCTTTGCTTTTCAGGTACTTCCCGTCTTGTATCTCCGTGTCCCATTCAACTCTTGAAAAGTTGATCCGCCAAATCTCCCCTTCTCCTGGTGGCATACCTGCGTTACCTATCTGAAGCGAACGAAAAGGTATCGCCATTTCTACTGTCCAGGAACTGTCTTTGTCTGTTGATTCATTAAGGGTTCCTTTTATATGTACGCCTGATCGCAATCCGGCAACATCCCAGTTAATCAAAGCACCTGTAAGGTTGCGGTATGGCTTCGACATAAAAAGATCAAAAATAGTGTTGAAGGCATTTACTTCTATCTCGTAATATTGGTGTGTATTGTTATCTGGATCAATAAAGATTTCAAAATCATTATCATGGAATACAATCTCATCATGCTGCCTGAGTGTTGCCCAAACATGAGGCTCCAACAGTTCCGCCGCTATAAAAAGACAGGTATCGTTCCAAAGCATTTTCATGCGTGTTTGTAAGGCAGGGAGCGGTTTTTTATCTCCTTCAATATCCTGGAAATCTTCACTCCATGTTGCCTGCTGCCAGGCTTTATCTTGGAGGTTTCCATCTATGATCGGAGAGGTGCTGGTGAAATGTGCTGTGTAATTTTTAGGGGTTGTGAACAAATGTTCCAGTCCTTTAAAAGAAGTTTGTGCATAGCTTTTGATTGTGATGAAGACAACACATATTATATAAACAATTCTCATTGCTCTCGAGTTTTTTTAACCACAGAGGAAGCGCCAAGGGCCACGGAGGATACACAGAGGAGCCTTCTCTGTGGACCTCCGTGGCCCTCGGCGCTTCCTCTGTGGTTAAAAAAAAATAGCAGCTTCTTAATAAATCTCAACAGATGAAATTAAAGGGCAGGCCTTTGATTCTTTAATGTTCACCCGTATTTTACCGGCTTCAACAGGAGCAATTTTAAGAATTCTCTTATAGCCGATAGTTGTACCGGAAGCAACTTCCTTCCAGCCATCCTGATCCAGGGCTTCTACAGTAAACGATTTCACCCGTTGCCCCAGCCGGATGTATTCCTGTAACGATATGTATTTTACCAATTGCTTTTTTGCAAGATCGATCTCAACACTGCCTGTTAAGGTGTTATCATCAGTTGCCCAGTAAGTATCTTTTTTACCATCGGTAAGTTTTGATGCATCATACATGGCAGCGTTACCACGGCGCGAACTCGCTTTGGCAGTAGCATTCTTAGCGAGGTTAACCTTGAATTCATTATCAAGCAACTTCTTAAAGCCTTGCAAAGATTTGATATCATTTTCATTAAATAGTCCCCTCTGATCAGGAGGTACATTTAACAGAAGCACTGAACCACGACCCACAGAAGTAAGATAAATTTCTAAAAGGCGTTCGGGAGATTTTACCAGTGAGTCTTCTTTCTTATGATAAAACCATCCCGGGCGAATTGAAACATCCACTTCAGCAGGAATCCATTTCTTACCATCTTCGGCACCGGTGTTTAAAATATTTTCTATTCCTCCTTTTCCAGCATACAGCGTATCGTTGTTAATGGTATTCCAGTTGGTAAGTCCGGCTGTGCCTCTTTCATTGCCTACCCACCGCAGATCGGGACCGGCATCACTGAAAAAAATAACTTTGGGCTGTATGGCACGCACCATCGAAATGGTGGTGGGCCAATCATAATAACTAAACGAATTGATCTTACGGGTTTCGTTGGCGCCACCGTAATAGCCGTTGCCGCCATTGGCACCGTCAAACCACATCTCCCTGACGGGACCATAGTTCGTGAAAAGTTCTTTCAACTGGTTGCGGTAGTATTCCAAATAGGCAGGCTTGCCATAGTCGGCATGGTTACGATCCCACGGCGACAGGTAAACGCCAAAGCGCATGTCGTATTTTTTACAGGCATTGCTCACCTCTCTCACCACATCTCCTTTATACGGACTGTTTTTCACGGAATGTTCCGTAAACTTCGATGGCCACAAACAAAATCCGTCATGATGTTTGCAGGTAAGGATCACCTGTTTGAAACCGGCGTCCTTTAAGGTTTTCACCCATTGTTCAACATTAATTTGGGTGGGATTGAAAACGGTTTCTTTCTCACTGCCCATTCCCCATTCAAGTCCTGTAAAAGTATTGGTGGTAAAATGGATGAAGGCATTCAGTTCCATTTCATGCCAGGCCATTTGTTGTTCTGTTGGGATGGGCAACAAAGCAGCGGGTGGTTTTATATCGCTTCCGGAAGACCTCCCGGCGATTTTGGCGGTAAAAGCGAACAAAGCGACAACAATTATTTCCACTAAAAAAAAGCGCAATGTTTTCTTCATATAATAGTGATTGTGGTAGTTACCCATAAAACTAAGGCATAATTCAGTATTGAAGTTCTTTTTAACCACGGAGGAAAAGCCAAGGTAGCACGGAGGTCCACGGAGGAAGCTCCTCCGTGGACCTCCGTGCTACCTTGGCTTTTCCTCCGTGGTTAAAAAAACTGTTTGAACTGAGTGATACTAAGAAATTAATTTGCAGGCTTCACTTCGGTAGAATCAGTGGCAGGAACCTCAGATTTATCTTTTTTCTTTAATGCCCGTTTAAAAGGATCCCATGATATTTTGGCTTTTCCGTCCTCTCCTGTTCTGGCACGTAAATTAATGCTCATGCCTGTTTTGCTATTAACGCCTTTGTTCTTTAATTCAAAATCATCCCCTCTTTTTGCCAGGTTGCTGAAAGGAATCTGAATACCCAGATCGGTACCTTTCTTAACATCATAAATTCCTTCAACGAACATGGTAAAGACGGTTGATTGTATTTCCATGCGGTTTACTTTAATTTCAGAACCATTGATTTCCAGTTTATCCTTTAATTCCGCAAAGCGGATATCGGAAAAATCCCTGTTTTTGAAGGCGGTCTGCGATATTTTTTTTACCGGGTCAAAATCTATTAATGCTCCATCTTTAAGGTGCATATCAATACTGCCTTTCAGGCTATTCTGATCTATCTCAGCTTTACTGTTGATAGCGCCCGTGATGGCAATATTTGCTGATAAACGTCCTTTAAGATTTTTATCAACAATTCCATCCTGTCCAAAATTGTCGAATGCAGTAAAAATTTTTGTAACGTCCACATTGGTCAGGTTGGAATTCAGCTTGATAAGGTTTTGATTATCACCTTCTGTTAAAGATCCATTCAAAGCGAGTGTACCACCGGCATGTTCTATCAGTACATTTTTGATGGCCACCATTTTATCCGTTAGCTGGAGAGTTGCGGCCACTTTATCTGCATTAAATTTTTTATAGATCAAACGATCTGCATTTAGCTGAAGCTCCACACTGCAATCATTCAGCACTTTGTCTACCTGATTTGCCAGTTTTAATAATTTTTTTGTAGAGGTTTTTTTGGTTACAGTAGCAGACCGTTTATTGAGGAAAGAGATAAAATCGCTTAAAACAATTTTAGGTGAAGCGATGTTCCAGTTAAGTACCAGCTTCTCAGGACTCTTATCTATTAATGAGGTTAGATTTCTTATAGTGCCGTTCATAAGCAAATCGCTGCTGCCAATATGGGTTTTAAGTTTGTTAACAAAGAAATCCTTGTCATCAAAAACCAGGCTTCCGCTGCAATTGGTGAACAGGAGGTTACGGGGAATATACCTTATTGAGGCTTGTTGCAGTGTTATGTTACCGAATATGCCGGCGGAGGCGGTGTCGGATCTCATAACAATACCATGATAGGTAACGTTGGCCTTACAATCACCGCCGGCAAATTCGATAGTATTTGTTCCAAGCAAATCGTTAAGCGCTGACAGCTCGAATGAAGAATGAATGTCGCAATCCATGATAGGATGTTCCAGGTTGATGATTTTAACGGTATCTGTCCGGATAGAAATGTTTTCCCATTTTGCTGAACCACCGGTGAAGTAAAATCCTGAATTAGCATCAGAACAGCGTTCTGACTTATTTACCTGGTTGATGAAATGAGCCGTTAGAGATGCATCAGTAAATTTGCCTAAAGGGATGGTAATATCGTTGTTCTTTATTCTTACATTAATATCAATTAATGGCAGTTTGTTAGGGAGGGTTCTTCCATCAATTATAGCAATTACGTCGATAGGTTTCTCCACAACAAAGCTGTCCAGCCGTTGCTTTATGTTATCGCTTAACAGTAACGAGGCTCTTTTATATTGTACGTTTTTGGTGTTGATGGCGAGGTAATATAAAGGAGGTTTTGATGAAAAATCAAACCATCCCGTAAAATCAAACGGGTGATCGTCTATTTTTAGATTCAAATTTGTAAATGCTAATTTTTTCCTGACACGATCAAAGTCAAGGCTAAATTTGCCATTAATAGTTTTTCCTGTTGCAAAGCTGCCTTTGTCTGTATTAAATGCAAGATTATTAACCAGGATATCTGTTTTAATATTCAGTTTTAGCGAATTATCATGTTGTTGTATATCGCATTTTAGCTGGGAGATATTAAAATTAAACAGCTTACTCCTGTCTTTCAAATCAAGTATCATAGCAACCTTAACCAATTCGATGTCGGGTATCTTGGATGCTGAACCAGCTTTAGCGTTTTCAGTGGTATTTTTCGACTGAAACATGTATTCATTGGAATAGCCTGCCGTATCGCTAAAGATAAACAGGGAACCATTTTCTATAATGATTTTGCCAATTTCAGGGCTGCCCGTAAAAAGACTGAACAATCCCAATCTTATAAAAACCTTATCAGCCTTCAGCAAATCGTGGTGATGATACTTCCATAAAGAGTCTCTTACTGTAACCTGAGAAAGGCGGATGGAAATATTGGGGAACGTACTCAGCAGGCTGGGCTCAAGATCACCGATTTTTATTTCGCCTTTTACCCTACGGGTCAGTTCGGCATTTACCTGTGACACCAGGCTTTTTTTATTGATGATAACATAACCCCAAACCAGGGACCATAATGCAATGAAAATAGCGATTATCCATGCGAATACACGAAAAACCCTGCGAATATTGATTTTCAAAATAGATATACTTTTGTGGCCACGGTAAGGCTAAAGGATTACTAAAATACAACGATTATCATGAAACTAAACGGTTAGTTGGGTAATATAGTATGATTTAGAACTGAACAATTTATAACAAAAGCCTGTCAGGCGGATTCTTCCGATGGGATGATCTGAATGTTTCTATGCAGGTAAGGAGTATAATCCGGCAAAACCGTTTCATATTCCTGTTGCATCAACGGTGACGTAAAAATAAAATCTGCTGTGGCGCTGTCGCAGGCAACAGGAACGTTCCATACAGTAGCTAATCTTAAAAGGGCTCTTACGTCTGGGTCATGTGGCTGTGCTTCCATGGGATCCCAGAAAAAAATTAAAATGTCGATATTTCCTTCAGCCAGGTTAGCACCCACTTGCTGATCACCGCCCAGCGGGCCGCTCATAAATTTTGTAACTGGCTGTCCCAGTGCATTTTCCAACAAAGTTCCCGTGGTTCCTGTTGCAAAAAGAAAATGATTTTCCAGAAGACTTTTATTATGCAGGGCCCACTCGATCATCTCGCTTTTTTTGTGGTCGTGAGCCACCAGGGCTATCCGCTTCTTTTCTTTCAGCTTTCTTGTTTTCATAATGTAGCTTTTATTAATGTTATGTCACATGTAAAATAACTTATTATCTGTCAGCCATCCGGAGAGTTTTTTAACCACGGAGGAAGCGCCGAGGTGCCACGGAGGTCCACGGAGAAGGTTCCTCCGTGGACCTC
>CAXTDO010000261.1:4134-7741 GCA_964242315.1 uncultured Flavihumibacter sp. | reverse complement strand
GATCTTAATTATGATAATCCTGATGTGCATGAAGTTATGCTGGATGCTATGAAGTTCTGGATTAATGAGTGTGACATTGACGGGTTTCGCTGCGATATGGCCATGCTGGTACCATTGACTTTCTGGAAGTATGTCAGGAAAGAGTTAGATAGCATAAAAAAGTTATTCTGGCTTGCTGAATGTGAAGAGACCAATTATCATGAAGCATTCGATATTACCTACACCTGGAAATTGTTACATTGTATGGAAGCGTTCTGGCGCAATGAAACAGGCATTGAAGGGCTTTCACATATGCTGGAATATTATCATAATACCTTTCCACCTAACGCCATGCATGCATTTTTTACCACCAATCATGATGAAAACTCACACAGCGGCAGTGAGTTCGAGCGCCTGGGAAGTGCTGCAAATGCATTTGCAGTGTTGTGTTGCACATGGAATGGTATTCCATTAATTTATAGCGGGCAGGAAATGCCTAATAAGAAAAGATTGAAATTTTTTGATAAGGATGCGATCGAATGGAATGGCCATTACGAATTACAGGAGTTTTTCAAAAGGCTATTGTCATTAAGAAAGACCAATGCTGCTATGCAAGTTACCAGCACCGCCGTCGAGCGGGTTCCAACTAATGATAACAGGTGCATTTTTTCATTTGTAAGAAAGAACGGTTCAGATGATGTGCTCGTTATATTGAATCTTTCTCATGAAGAAAAACCGCAGGTTCAGCTGAATGCAGGTATTAGCGGGCAATATAAAAATATCTTTAGCCAGGAAGTAATTAAAATCAACGACAGCAGCAGGTTTCCGATGCAGTCCTGGTCTTTCCGGGTGTATGAAAAAGTCTGAATACGTTAATAAACAAAAAAGGCCGGAACATAAGTCCCGGCCTTTTTTTATAAATTTTATTAACTACTCAGTCTCAGGTTTTATTTTATACGGAAACACACCTTCAAATCCGGGGTACATTCCTTCGAGTTTAATTTCACCTGTTGACTTATCTATCTCTTTTTTGAAATCCTCCAGGTTAAATACTTCTTTACCATTAACCTTTGTGATCACGTAGTTTCCTTCCATCCTCGTTTTAGCAAAAGCACCTTTTTCTTTGATCTCTTTTACTCTTACCCCGCCTTTGATTCCCATATCTACTGCTTCATTCTTTGGTAATGTTTCAAAACTGGCACCCAGCTTATCTATCACCGAGTTTTTAACTACGTCTGTATTATTAGAAAGATTTTTAAAAGTTAAGTTGGTATTGTATTCTTTTCCATCTCTGAAATAACTTACCGTGATTTTATCGCCAGGGCGGTAGCTGGCGACTTGTCCCACCATATCAGCTCCTGTGTATACTGACACTCCATTAATTTTAGTAATAAAATCACCTTTCTTGAGACCGGCTTGCTTAGCAGCACCTTCGTCAGTTATCTCCAACACATATACGCCTTCACCATCTTTAATGCCCTGTTCCTTCTTATATTCTTCAGTAATGCCTTCAGGTGCATATTTTATTCCGAGGTAAGCTCTTTGTACGGTGCCGAATTTTACCAGGTCTTCCATAATCTTTTTCACAATCTTAACGGGAATAGTAAATGAATATCCCGCATAAGATCCTGTAGGAGAGGCAATGGCCGAGTTGATACCAATAAGTTTACCATCGATACTTACAAGTGGCCCGCCGCTGTTACCTGGATTCACTGCTGCATCTGTCTGGATAAAAGATTCGATAGGAGACTCACTTTTGCGGCGATTAATTTCCAAAGTTCTTCCTTTAGCACTTACAATACCTGCCGTAACGGTTGTTTCAAGATTAAGAGGGTATCCTACCGCCAATACCCATTGGCCAATTTTAACTTCGTCAGAATTTCCGTATAATATAAATGGAAGACCCTTTGCGTCAATCTTTAAAATTGCCAGATCGCTGCTGGGATCCAAACCAACCAGTTTGGCTTTGAAGGATCTCCTGTTGCTTAAGGTAACAGTAATATCATCTGCACCATCGATTACGTGATTATTAGTAACGATATAACCATCTTCACTTATAATTACCCCGGAACCTGAAGCCTGCTGAGGCATAGACCTGGAGCGGTCTCCAAACATATCACCCCAATCTTCACCAAACAAGTCAGAAAAAGGACTTCTTCTGGGGAGGTTATTACTGGCTTTAGCTGTGGTTTTAGTTTTAATGTGAACGGTGGCAGGTATTGTAGAGGCTGCTGCCGCAGTAAAATCTACCGGAGAATTAGGAGTTCCCGGTGTGCCATCTATAAATCCTGCGTAGTTAGCAGGTAACGATGCTTTTCCAACTTTTACAGTTCCGTTTTCGTAATGATAGGTTTCTTTTTCCAGAATTCGGCTATAAGTCCAAACACTGCCTACAGCGGTAGAAGCACTGATGAGCATTATAGCAGCCACTTGTTTGAATTTCATATCAGGATCTTTATTTTAAGTACAAATTAAGTATTTCAAATTACATGCCTTTCCATACAATTTAGCGAGGAATGCCTCGCTTTGTTGTTCGTACATTGAGTTTAACAATAGTTTTACTAAAAGCTTCGTACACGTTTTACTAAAGTTACTGCTTTTTACTTTCGAATAATCGCATTTGTTCTCACATCATACTGTTTGTTTAAGATATAACTGGTTTTGATCTCCTAACGTTAGTAAAAGTGTTTTATTGGAGAGTACCGGTAGAAAAGCATAATGTCAGGATAAGATGACGGACAAATGAATCGCGGAGACATAAAGGCAGAGGCCACAAAGACACGAAGGAACTGCTTTGTGCTCCTTTGTGCCTTCGCGTCTTTGTAGCCTAATTGTCTTAATTAAATTTGCAGCAGAAATTTCATTGTATCAATCCCATCAGCATAATCAGTTAAAGATGGGTATTGAGAACTGCCGAATGGTAAATATTTTCCTCCAACGATACACTGGATATCCGGATTATCTTCCAATGTATTTTCCAACACTCCCATGTCTGAGTAAAATTCATAATTAAGCTGACTAATAGGAGAGAAGATGCTGCTGTTTTCGGACAGCAACAATGTGCCATTGGTCATGTAATATTTATGATTTAGCAGATGGATGGCCAACTGGTAATCATAGTTATTTTTGTATTTGTGGTGATCGATAAAATACTGATATTTTTTAAATGCCGTCAGTAGCGGAACAAAATCATATTCGAAAGGGATGTAAATCTTAGTAACGTTCCTGCAGCCAAGGCCAAAGTATAGATGGATGTCATCAGACAATCTTTCCAGGTCATCATCAGATTCGTTGCCATTTATTACTGCTACTGAAGTGCGGTTTCTTCTTATGATACTCGGATACTTGTTAAAGTAATATTCAAAATACCGGGCAGAATTGTTACTGCCGGTGGCAATATAAGCGTCGGAACCTTTTAACAATCCACCAAATACAGACTGGTCAATTAATTCAGGGCTCCATGAAATTAATTGATCCAGCAAGTGTTTTATCAATATTTCATCTTTAGAAGAGCTTTTTATGAACGCTTTGTGTCCTGATAAAAAGATGCACATCCAATCGTGAAAGCCAACCAGAGGGATATTGCCCGCCATAACCAATCCAACCGTTTTAGGTGATGGCGTTGTAT
>CAXTDO010000261.1:0-4124 GCA_964242315.1 uncultured Flavihumibacter sp. | reverse complement strand
ACGTAATGTTGAAGGTTGCAGGAATTGCTCAGCTATATTTACGGAAGCCAGCTGTGTAAATTCAGGAGTGAACCAACTGTTTTGTCTTTCGGCATCCTGTTTGGCCTGTTTCCAGCTTTCATTGTTTTCTAAAATATACTCTCCAAGACGAATTAATAAATCAATCCGTTGTTGTAAATTCATGCGTACAAATTTAAGGTATGAGGTATGGGGAATCAATTATTAATATACTCAGGCTTTGGCTAGCTTATACCTCATACCTCATACCTGATACCTCATACCTAACTTATTTAAATTCAGGGATGGTTTTTCCATTTTGCATTCCTAAATTTGTGTGTAAAGTTAACGCTATAAAACCCATTTAAAATTTAAGTATCATGGCAATAAAAATAACTGAAGAATGTATTAACTGCGGAGCCTGCGAACCGGAATGTCCTAATAATGCTATATATGAAGGTGGTGTTGAGTGGGCTATCGCTGATGGAACCTCCGTTAAAGGAACGTTTGTATTATTGGATGGTACCGTAGTGGAAGCAGATACAAGAAACGCTCCGGTAAGTGTAGATACCTATTATATCACTCCCAATAAGTGCACGGAGTGTCAGGGATTTCATGAAGAACCGCAGTGTGCGGCAGTTTGCCCGGTAGATTGCTGTGTGCCTGACGAAATGTACAGGGAAACGGTTGAAGAACTAATGGCTAAAAAAGAAAAGCTTCATATATAAGGTGGATAAATTACGGCTACTTTATTTCGGTTATTTGAAAAATACAGCTATCTTAACTTCCTCAATGAGTTTGTAACGTAGCCGTGAGGCTGCTTTAAATAGGCGGGTGATATTTTCCGTCGTTAGGTGAAGGTTCTACCTTCACCTTTTTTATATTAGCTTGACCATAAGGATTAACGCTTGTTGCATTAATTGATTGCCATGCACTCTGATGATGTAGATCAACAGAGGATGTTGCCATATCAATTTAATGCTATCTTCCAAAGAAGTAAGCGTGCCGGCAATAAAAACTTTTTATCGTTTATTATAACTAATCTGCAATGAAAAAAATAATCTTACAAGTAGTGCTTATACTGCCATCCCTTTTTCTGTTGGCGCAAAAGAAACCATTAGACCACTCTGTATACGACCAATGGCAAAGTGTAACTGATAAAAAAATCAGCAACGACGGAAAATGGTTTATATACACCGTTAACCCACAGGAAGGGGATGGAGAAACGATTATTCAGTCGTTCGATAAAAAATACAACAAAGTAATTCCACGAGGGTACAATGCAACTATAACCGAAGACAGCAGGTATGCAGTGATTAAAATACGTTCTTATTTTAAAACCATTCGTGAAGCAAGGATAAAACGAAGAATGGCAGATGACATGCCTAAGGATTCATTGGCTATCGTAACTCTTGGCAAAGACAGCCTGATAAAAGTAGCAAGAATAAAAAGTTATAAAACACCTAAAAAGGCGGGCGGAGCCTGGGTTTCCTATCTTTATGAAAAGGGTTTGAATGAACCTAAAACAAGGTATACCCCTGATTCATTAAGTGAAGCTACTTCACTTACCAGGATGGTTGATAGCCTTCTATTTATTGCAGACAGTTTACGGAATATGGCGGAGGAAATAAAAACCAAAGGTGTTCTTGCCCTTCAACCTGCATTAAAAAAAGACAGCAGCGGTCCCGCACTGAGACCCGGAGAAGAAGGAACGGAACTGGTGTTGCACAATGTATCAACCGGCGTAAGAAGACATTTCGCACTGGTAAGTGACTATTATTTTAATGAGATGGGAACCATAGCGGTAATTACCACCACTAAAAGAAATAAAGATCCTCATTCGAAGGCTTCGGTTTTATGGGTAGACCTGGCAACTGGAAAAACCGACACTATTTTCAAACGCTTTAACGATGTGAGAAATCTTGCCATGCAGGATGATGGCTCTCAACTTGCTTTTATTGCTGAAAGAGACAGTGTTGCAAGAGGTATGAGAAAATTTTATAAACTATGGTATTATAAGCCAGGCATGGACAGCGCCGTTTTAAAAGTTGATACCACTACTGCCGGCATCATGAAAGGACTTACAGTGAATGAAAACGTGAAGCCGGTCTTCAGTAAGGATGGAAAAAAGATTTATTTCTCCGTTTCACCGGTAAGGCGTCAAAAGAACAACGAGCTTGTTGAGTTTGAAACGGCAAGGCTTGATGTCTGGAATTATAAAGACGACTACCTGCAGCCCCAACAGTTGGTAAACCTGAACAGGGAACTGAGAAGGGGCTACCTGGCTGTGTTGCATACCGATGCTAACAAAGTAGTTCAACTGGGTTCCGACGATGCGGAAGACATCAATTTACTTAATGAAGGCAACTCAGATTATGTGCTGGCTACTTCAACAAAAGGAAACCGTATAGAAGCGCAATGGATGGGCTTTGCTGCAAGAAATGCTTACCTGATCTCTACCAAAGACGGTTCAAGGAAAAAAATAAAAGATAAGCAGCACTTTGGTCTTACCGCATCTCCCGAAGGCAAATACATTTTGTGGTATGACGCTACCTCCCGGCACTACTTTACCTATAATACAGTCAACGGGCAAACAAAGGATATTACCACGCAGATTCCCGAAGGTTTATTTGATGATGAGAATGATACCCCCGATGAACCTTCTTCTTATGGCATAGGCGGATGGGTTGAAAATGATAAGGCTGTACTGATCAATGATAAATATGATGTATGGCAGGTAGATCCTGATGGCATACAGCCTCCTGTAAATATTACCAATGCTTATGGTAAGAAAAACAACATTGTATTAAGAAATATAAATTTCGACCGGCAGGATGAAGGCCGCGTAAGGAGAGACAGCATTGCTAATCCTGTAAAAGCTGGCCAGCAATTGTTTTTCAGCGCATTTAATAAAACAACAAAATATGCCGGATACTTTACCAAGGCTTTAGGTAAGAAAGGCGATCCTGCATTGCTCGTTATGTCGCCTAACACTTACATGCAACCTGAAAAAGCTGCCAATGCAGAAGCCTTTATCGTAACAAAAGCAAGCGTTAGTGACATGGACCTGTATACCTCTAAAGATCTTAAATCTTTTGCCAAAGTAAGCAACCTGAACGAGCAGCAGAAAAAGTACAACTGGCTTACCGCAGATCTGGTTAAATGGAAAATGTTCGACGGACGAGAAGCAGAAGGCCTGCTATTCAAACCTGAAAATTTCGATTCGACAAAAAAATACCCTGTTGTATTTTATTTCTATGAAAGAAATTCAGACGGATTATACCTCTACCGGGCGCCTGCACCCAGCGCGTCAACAATTAATATACCTTATTTTGCCAGCAATGACTACCTGGTATTTGTTCCGGATATTGTTTATAAAACCGGACAACCGGGTGAAGATGCCTATAATTCGGTTGGTTCGGCAGCAAAATTCCTTTCAAAAAAACATTGGGTAGACTCAACAAAACTTGCTATCCAGGGACAAAGCTGGGGTGGCTACCAGGTAGCTTACCTGGTTACCAGAACAAATATGTTTGCCGTGGCAAGCGCCGGCGCGCCGGTGGCCAACATGACAAGCGCATATGGTGGCATTCGCTGGACTACCGGACTCAACAGGCAGTTTCAGTATGAACATACGCAGAGCAGGATAGGAGCCACATTATGGGATAGCACGGATCTTTACATAAAAAATTCTCCTTTATTCAGTGTCCCCAAAATAACTACACCTTTGCTGATCATGCATAATGATGCCGATGGCTCCGTACCCTGGTACCAGGGCATTGAACTGTTTACAGCCATGCGCCGGCTGGGAAAGCAGGTCTGGATGCTACAATATAATGGCGAAGACCATAACCTCATGGAAAGAAGGAACCGGAAGGATCTCTCTGTCAGGCTATCACAATATTTCGATCACTTTTTAAAGGGTGCACCTGCTCCCAAGTGGTTGGAAGAAGGGGTACCTGCTACTTTAAAGGGTATCGACTGGGGGTTGGAGACTGCACCCAGCTCTTCTTCTCAGAAGAAGAGCTTCTAAAGGAGAATGCCCAACCTTTTTAACCACAGAGGCCCCAGAGGAGGAACCACAGAGGCCGCAGAGGAGGAAACACAGAGGGCGCACAGGGTTTCCC
>CAXTDO010000260.1:0-7743 GCA_964242315.1 uncultured Flavihumibacter sp. | reverse complement strand
CAGCGTTCAAAATAAGCATGTGATCTTAATTGACGATGTATTATACACCGGACGCACGATCCGTGCTGCCCTTGATGCCTTGCTCGATTACGGCCGGCCTGCAAAAGTTGAGCTTTGTGTGCTTATAGACCGGAGATTCAGCCGCCAGCTCCCTATTCAGCCGGATTATGTAGGCAAAGCCATCGATTCTATCATCTCACAAAAAGTGAAGGTGTGCTGGCTTGAAAAGGATGATAAGGAAGAGGTAATTTTAATTTAAGAACGGTAGACCCTAAATTTAATCCCATAAGGTTTTTAAAACCTTATGGGATAGTATCTTTTACCTTAATTTCGCTCTTTAATGCAACTAAGTACAAAACACCTTCTTGGCATTAGAGACCTTGCCTCCAGGGATATTAAGCTTATTTTAGACACCGCCACACAATTCAAAGAAGTTTTACAGCGACCTGTAAAAAAGGTACCGTCGCTCAGGGAGGTTACCATTGTAAACCTCTTTTACGAGAATTCCACCCGTACCCGTATCTCTTTTGAGCTGGCTGAAAAGCGCCTGAGTGCTGATACCATCAATTTTACTGCTGGCAATTCTTCCGTTTCTAAGGGAGAATCATTGCTGGATACGGTTAATAACATTCTCTCCATGAAAGTTGACATGGTGGTCATGCGTCATAGTGCCAGTGGCGCGCCACATTTTTTGGCTAAGCATATTCCTGCGGCTATAATAAATGCCGGTGACGGAATTAATGAACACCCAACCCAGGCATTACTGGATGCATTTTCTATCCGGGAAAAGTTAGGAAGCCTTGAAGGCAAAAAAGTTGCTATCATTGGCGATATCATGCATTCGAGGGTAGCGTTGAGTAATATTTATCTGTTGAAAAAAATGGGTGCTGAGGTAATGCTTGCCGGTCCGCCTACGTTGATGCCGAAATATATTGAAGAAGCCTTTGATGTAAAAGTTGAATATAACTTAAAAAAAGCATTGCAATGGTGTGATGTAGCCAATGTGCTGCGTATACAATTGGAGCGTCAGAATCAGGTGCTGTTTTCTTCTTTGAGGGAATACAACCTTGCTTACGGTGTAAAAAAAAGCATGCTTGATTCACTGGGCAAAGAGATCGTAATCATGCATCCCGGACCTATCAACAGAGGTGTGGAAATAGATAGTGATGTAGCAGATAGCGGGCGGTCTATTATTCTTCAGCAGGTAGAAAATGGCGTGGCAGTTAGAATGGCAGTTTTATATTTGCTCGCTGGCAGCGGGGGAGAGTAACACAAAGAATGACTGGGAGAGATGGATCTTTCGTGCTTGTAAGCTACTTCGATTGTAAACACAGTTCCATTAAATTGCAGCATGAGCACTAAAAATCAGCACATGAATAGAATTTGTCTTTTTCCCGGAACGTTTGATCCGATAACCATTGGCCATCTTGATATTATAAACCGCTCCCTTAAAATATTCGACAAACTAATTATCGGTATCGGACGAAATGCCAACAAAGCTCCTATGTTTTCTGAAGAACAACGGCAATTGTGGATCCAGGAAATTTACAAGGATAACAGCAATATAGAAGTGGTGGTATATGATGGCCTTACGGTAGAATGCTGTAAAAGTGTACATGCAAGTTTTATATTAAGAGGCATTCGCTACGTAAATGACTTTGAATATGAAAAAGCCATAGCTGACATGAACCGGAGCCTGGATAACCAGATTGAAACGGTTTTCCTTACCTGTTTGCCTCAGTTTACTTCTGTAGCTTCAACGCTGGTCAGGGATGTCATCCGCAATGGAGGCGATGCTTCTCAATTTCTGCCGGAACCGGTTGTACAGTCGCTTGTGAAAATTAAGTGACATTATTTGAGTATTTTCAGCATAATAATTCAGCATCATGTCTATATGGTTCAAAAAAGGCCTGGTAATTAAAGACTTGCTATCCCTTGGAAAATTAAATATGGGAGACCATCTGGGAATGGAATGGGTAGAAGTAGGTGATAATTTTTTAAAGGCCAGGATGCCTGTTGACCATCGCACAAGACAGCCCTATGGATTGCTTCATGGCGGTGCATCGGTAGCACTTGCAGAAACAATCGGTAGCGTTGGAGCTGCAATGGTGGTAGATCATACAAAGTATTACTGCGTTGGGCTGGAAATAAACGCAAATCACGTTCGTGGGGTAAAGGAAGGGTTTGTAACCGGAATAGGCACCCCCGTTCACATCGGAAGCACTACACAGGTATGGGACATAAAAATCTTTAACGAATCGGAAAAGCTTGTATGTGTCAGCAGATTAACAGTAGCTGTTTTGAAAATATCGGATAAGCGTTCAGACCTATAAGGTTTTAAAAATCTTATAGGTCTAAAACACATACAGTGTCATTCTCTCAAGATCTGGTGAAGCAGACAAGCTCGATATTCACGTTAAATTAAAAAATAGATCATCTATTGAGCGAACTAAATTCAATAACTTCCAAAACGGAGGGATAAGTGTTACCCAGCACCTCATGCAGGTCTTCCCTTTTTAGCCATTTTACTTCCTGGATGTCTTCTTCTGACTGCGCAATCAGTTTTTCTGTGCTGCTGGATTTCATTTGATACCAATAACTTTCTTTAAGAATATGCCGGCCGTTTTCTATATATGTGTGATAGGTTGTCAACAAAAATTTTATCAACGACACTTTGGCCAGCCCTGTTTCTTCTCTCACTTCCCTCAGTGCGCATTCTTCAATAGTTTCGCCGGCATCCAGTTTTCCTTTCGGAAGGTCCCATTTTCCTCTACGATACATAAACAGGATCTCCCCGAATTCGTTCTCCGCCAGTCCGCCACCCGCCTGTATAATGGCAAATTTCTTCCAGAATGCGGTCTTTAATTTCTCAAGATCGTTATGCAGGAATATTCCTGCATGTACCCTCTCACTTTGCATTTCATGTATCATTGAGTTGACCGCCGGGGAAGATAGCTCATCAATAAATACTGCTTCTTCGTGATGTACAAAGGGCTCCGTCTCTTTTCCAAGAGCGTCACATAGAAATAAAGGTTTATCGTTGAAATAGATTTTAATATGCATGTGATTACTTTAACGCTGTTGCCATGGCCTGGTTAAACAATAATTTAAGTTAATCTAATACGGGTTCAGATGGTTTAAAAACAAAAGTTTTACTGAAAATTCTAAATGTTCTTCGTCCTGCTCTAATTTAGCGTTATGACCAATCAAAAAGCCGTGGCTGAAAAGCTCTTACAGATCAACGCTATCCAGTTGAATGTACAATCTCCTTATATATGGGCAAGCGGCTGGAAAAGCCCGATTTATTGTGATAATCGCAAAATATTGTCATTCCCTTATATCAGAGATTTCATTAAATCAGAAATGTGCAACCTGGTATTTGAAGATTTTCCGGAAGCTGAAATGCTGGCTGGGGTCGCTACTGCCGGAATTGCATGGGGGGCGATGGCTGCTGATCAGTTAAAACTGCCTTTTAATTATGTGCGGCCTAAACCTAAGGAACATGGATTAGGAAACCAGATTGAAGGATTTTATGAAAAAGGCCTTAAAACTGTTGTAATTGAAGACCTCGTGTCTACAGGCAACAGCAGCCTCCAGGTAGTGGAGGTACTCAGAAACGCCGGACTTGACGTAGTAGGTATGGTATCAATATTTACATATGGTTTTGAAGAAGCGGCAGCTAATTTCCAAAGCGCAGGTGTTACCCTAAAGGCGCTTACTAACTATCCGGAATTGATTAAGATAGCCATTGAGAAAGGTATTGTATCTCAAAATCAGGAGAGTATATTGTTAAAGTGGAGTGCCCACCCTTCAGAATGGAACGGACTTTAACTAAATTTGAGCGACAAAAGATATACACATGAAAAAATTACAACTTGTTTTATTATTGATAGTGGGAACAATAAGTATTTCCATGGCACAGGTTAAGAAAAAAGCACTTCTCACAGTAACAATTGTAACTCCCGGGATACAGTGTGATGAATGTAAAAAAGTAGTGGAACAATTTATGGCACGCGAAGAGGGCGTAACCAAAATTGTAGCAGATTTTAAAAGGAAGATTACAAAAGTTACTTACTGGACCGACCGTACTAATCCTGAAAATATAAAAACGGCCATTGCTAATGCGGGCTTTGATGCTGATGACGTTACCGCTAACGAGGAATTTGCCAGGAGGTTGCCGCCGTGTTGTAAGAAAAGTTAAAGCCTGATATAGAAGAATTTAACCACAGAGGGGAAACCGGAGTTTAAAGAAGAGGTTACACAGAGGCGTTCTCTGTGTAACCTCTTCTTTAAACTCCGGTTTCCCCTCTGTGGTTAAAAAAATTACCTAAAATTAAAACAACTTAAACTTTTGCTTTCCCTGATAAGAAAACGGAAAATTGAAAAAGAAAATCCCCTTCCCAAGTCGTGCTTTGCCCTCCATTTTTAAATCAATTTCATTAGAAAACAACGATCCTACAGAATTTGTGACCAATGTTTTCATATCAACATTTAAACGAACAGGAATATAAAATGAATCATTTTTAGGTATGCTCATTAAAGTATCCAACATTGATTTTCCGATAAATTTATTATTCACTGAAATGTCCATTTCTGCTCTTTTTAATTTCATCCTGAAATGATTAGGATTATAAAATTTGACATCTGCCGATATGACAGAACTTCCTAAACCCAATGATACTACGTTAAAATTCTGAACGTTCAGATATTGTAGAGATTGTGGTTTCCCGCAACTAATCGTAAGGACAAAAAGGATAGCTATAAATCCAGCCTGACAAGAATACCTCATTTTTAATATTTGTTTAGTGCAAAATAGGGTGGTTTTGAGAGTATCTCAAAAATCATTCTAATTTCTTTGCAGGGAGTTGCTAATAAATTTAGCAATAACAACAATACTTTTTTAACACATCTAATTCTAATTTTACTATTATACTTAGTAGCGATTTCTATCAATAGTAAACTGTATCACAGTATATTATTAAGTATATATAATATTTTTATTTTAATTATATTGGCGAGTAATTGCCCTGAAATCGGGTTTATTTTTATTGCCCGTTTAAAAATAGTAGCATTGAAAAAAAAATACATTATATGCTCGTGTTAAATACATTAAATTGATTACCTAAAATAAAAAGGTAGATAGCGAATCAAATTCAAAAAAAGAGCAATATGGTAATTATCGAAAAGGGGTTTTGTTTATCACTTTTAGATTTCACAAGTCCCATAATCCTGTACATATATTATATAATGACGATTTCAAAACCAACTGCCAGAGCCATTACATTTTGAATGCGTAAATTTGGTAACTCTGGAATCAAGAGAAGTATCTTACCTTCATTTAATAATTCTCCTGATGTTTAAAATATTTTGTGGCATATTGTCAGCATATTTTACAGAGAGAATTCGTGTTTATTTCAGAAGTCACTTCTGCACAGCCAGAGCTTTTACATACTTTAAGCGCCGGATATTGCAACTCATTTTACAAAAAGGCGGGAAGACACCCTGGTGGGTATTATTAAATTTAGAATAGCAATGTTCCCAGTGCTGAAGGAGTTTGAAGTGCATGTGACAGGCTTTTGCCAAACTAACGCATTTGAAAATCCGGAGTGTTGGGAAGACCAAAAATGTGTTATTGCTGCTTTAGAGTCAGAGTTAAACTATTCAAAGAGAAAAAACTCTATCTTTTGTTTAAATAGGTCTAATTTGTAATTCGTCCATTATTTCTGTTTGCTCCATGATAAAACTGATCTTTGTTACCGGTATCCTGATGATTTTTATTCCTGTTTCAGCACAAGATTTTTCAAACAAGGGTAAAGATTTTTGGGTAGCGTATGGTAATCATGTGAGGATGTTCGAGACAATAACGGCTGGCAACCAGGCAGAAAAAATGGAGCTTTACATGACGTCAGATGTAAATACAACTGGCACCGTTAACATCCCCGGCATCAACTTTACAGCTAATTTTGCAGTTACGGCCAACCAGATAACCACTGTTGCGGTTCCGCGTTCGGCCGGTTTGTTGGATGAAAACATTTATAATCTCGGGATTCATATTACAGCGGAAAAACCAATTATAGTGTATAGTTTCATTTATGTAAATGCTGTTTCCGGCGCAACACTTTGTCTTCCCGTAGTAACATTAGGGCGTGAGTATTATTCGGTAAATTTTACCCAGGTGTCTAACGTTAATAATTCGTATTCTTACTTCGATGTGATTGCAACCGACACCGGTGTTACTACTGTGGAAATTATCCCTGCTCAGAATACAAAAGGAGGGCATCTGGCGGGAGTGCCTTATACTGTTAATTTAACACAAGGACAGGTGTATCAGGCACTTGGCGTTTTAACTTCCAATAGAAATCCTTTTCTGGGAACCGATTTTACAGGTTCCCGTATAAGATCAATCAGTACCGCCACTACCAAATGTAAAAAGATTGCTGTTTTTTGTGGGAGCGGGAAAATCTCTATTGGCTGTCCGGGGTCGGGAACCTCAGACAATCTGTATCAGCAGATGTACCCGGTAAACACCTGGGGCAAAACATACATCACTGTGCCGAGTGTGAATATTGCAAGTCCGGCTAATCAATATAATTATTACCGCATTTTCAAATCAGATGTTTCTGCAACAGTTCGGTTAAATGGGACGGTATTGCCCGCTGCCGGATTCGTAAATGGCCAGTATTATGAGTTTAACGTGAATCAACCCAATTTGATCGAATCTGATAAACCCATTCTGGTAGCGCAGTATTTTAGCTCAGGGGGATGTAATTCAAACGTAGGAAACGGTGATCCTGAGATGATTTACCTCAACCCGGTAGAACAAACTATCTCGAGCGTTACCTTAAATTCAATGCAACCCCCTCCGTCGAATACGAATATTAATGAACACCATATCAATGTTGTTCTCAAAAATGCACCTGAAGTAATTAATACTTTCAGAATAGATGGAGTTGCAGCAGGGAAATTTATCACGCTTCCTGCCAACAACAGTTATGCCTATGCCCAGATTACAGTTACAAAAGGAGCTCATACCCTAAATTGCGATTCAGGTTTTAACGCTACTGCGTACGGGTTCGGCGATGCAGAATCTTATGGATACTCAGCAGGTACCAATCTTAAAGATTTATATCAGTTTGTAAGTATTCATAACCAATATGCTACGGTAAATTTTCCGGCAGGCTGTAAAAATTCACCCTTCGAATTTTCCATGACATTTCCGTATAAACCCATTAGTCTTAAATGGGTGTTTAAAGGACTGTTTGCAGATACTACCGTAAACGCGCCGGTTTCTGATTCCTCCTGGATATTAAATGGAAGAACCCTTTACCGGTATACTCTTAAAAGAAAATATATAATCACGGCTGTTGGCACTTATCCGATTAAGATCATAGCCGACAATCCAACTGCAGACGGTTGCAGCGGAGAACAGGAAATTGATTACGATCTGCAGATTTTTGAAAGGCCCGCGGCAGCATTTACCGTTTCTCAAACAGGATGTATCACTGACCCGGTGAGTTTCATGGATTCTACAAATACCAACGGGCGAACCGTTACAAGCTGGATTTGGAAATTTGGCGATGGAGCCGGTTCCAATATTAAAGCGCCTGCTCATACATATACCGCTGCGGGTAATTATACCGTAAGTTTTTCATCCGTAACAGATATCGGCTGCCTGTCGGATACCGTTACAAAAAATCTTGTATTTACTCCTTCGCCGGCGGCCGCTTTTACACTGGATGCAGC
>CAXTDO010000259.1:0-7762 GCA_964242315.1 uncultured Flavihumibacter sp. | reverse complement strand
CGGAACCCTAACAACACGTGTCATCTTTTCCTTAAGGGGATTGTACAACATGATCAAACCCCTGATTTTTAATGCCGGGTTCACATGCATGATACCATCCCAGTCGCGCCCGTCTGCCCTGCGCAGGTGAACAATATCGGAGTTTAATATATCCCGGTACTTTTTATACCAGTTGATAACACGGATTACAACCTGTTGGGTGGTGTCCGTATCATACAACCTCGGGCCACGATAGCAGGCCTGCACACCTGAACCATAGTATTGCATCATCAGTTGTTCATAGTCTTTCAGGTGTTCGCTTAACGGCTCCAGCACTGCTTCAGGTCCGCCACCCTGGTATCTTGTCAACGGTACAAAACCCCAGCCCATCGAAGGTGTTTTTTCCCAGGTGCCATCGTAGATATTTTGCCTGTTTAATATCATCTGGTGATCGCGGGGCAAAGAGAAATTTACTTCGCGGTAGCCAATGGCTATCTTGTTTGTGCCGTCGAGAAAATACCAGTCTGGCGCGTTAACATAAATATTATTTTCATTGCACCAGCGATACAATCCCTTTTGCAGTTCCATCTGCCGCCATTGAGAATCATCCAGCCCTTTATGACCGGGGTGAACTGTTGAAGCACAGACATCACCGGGATAAGGACCGTCATTTTCAAAAAGATCAAACCTGGTCTGGCTCATAAAATACTTCAGCTTCGCCAGGTAGTTCAATCCCCATTTGCTGCCCATACAGGGAGCATGACCGAAGAAGGCGCCGCCGGGTTTGCCTGTTTTCGGGTCTATTACATCGTCTTCATCACTGATGCGCCGTGAACTGAAAAGAGAGTAACTGCCGATTTGTATATTCCTGCTATGTGCATAGGCAGCCAGTTCTTTCCATCTTTTTATGTTTGTTATGCTGGTATCTTCCATGTTACAATGACTGCCAAAACTGAGTATCAATGACTCATAGCCGGTAGCGGCGCACTGATCCACGGCGGTTTTAACCTGGTCGTCGCTCCTGCTCACCAGGTGCATGAATATCGGGTTTTCCGTGGTCCACGGCGCAATGGTGCGGTACATTTTACGGATGGCGAGGCCCCTGCGTTCGCGGTCGTAACTATCCATGAGTAGTTCGAAACTGCGCACCGACCTGAAATGTTCCCCTGGTTGCATTTCAATTCCCGGCGCCTTGTCGGGATAAATTTCCAGCAGGCAGGGCGTTTGATAATTGTAGTTGACCTGCGATGTATATACGCTATCTGTTTTCCAATGAGTAGTCTGATCACTGATGTCGTAGCGCATGGCATTATTGAAAGCGTAGTTTGTTTCTATATAAATTCCGTGTTGCTTTTTCATTTCATCCGGACTGCCCACGACGGCGCTTTCTTCTTCAACCAAACCTAATATTTCATTTACCACACGATCCAGTTTAAAAACAGTGGAGCCTTTATTGTCTATTGACAGCCATTTACAGATAAGCGGTAGTCCGTCATATAATTCATAGTGGATGATAACGTCAATACCTTTCAATAATGGTGCTGAAGAAGTATACTTAAACGAGATCATTTTACCTTCGGGCTGTTTTTTATTGGATGCCCATCGGTGTTGCTGCCAGTTGATATATGGTGCAATCGGCCCGACAGTAAATCCGGAAAAGATAAAATCATTCGGGCCGGCGCTAAAACCGTCGAGCCATTGAGGTTGCAGATAGGCTTGCTCTTTCTGGCCTTGAAGTCCGCCGATATTATAATCTGTTCCGTTTAGGGTGATACGTGCTTCAGCTTTAACAGCTCTTAATAGTTGTTGTCCGTTTACCAGGTTCTGGTAATCCGAGCAGGCAACGTTAGGGAATAGCCGAAACGAACGTTTAACCAGGCCGTTTGTTAGAATAATCTCTTTACTGTCGGCGCTTCTTAGTATCTGTGCTTTTTGTGGGGGTGGCTGTATGAGCCAGTCGCCGTTGTATTGAATGTTGTTATGGTATACCTGAAGCTGGTCAATTGTTGATTGGGCGTAGAGGGTGTGGGAGATGATTGTTAAAATGATGAATAGTGTATGTTGGATTCTCATGGTATGATTGGTATTTGGTTTTTATAGACCTATAAGGTTTTAAAAACCTTATAGGTTTAAAGGCAGCGTCTGCGTTGACACATAAGCAGCAACCATCTCATCAAAACGTGTTTCCTTCTCGGTTAATTTTTTTAACAGGCAGATCTGGTTACACGTTCTAACCAAATTATGATCGGTATATTTAGCGCCATAATAAACGTCGTTGTTCAGGTAATCTGTAAGAAAACGGATAGCCTGCATGTAGATCATAAATTTACCGGCATAAACGAAGTGAGCTATTTCGTCATTGCTGAGTTCTTCTTTCATTTCGCCCAGATAACCTTCCAGGATCGCAAGAAAGAATTCTTCCCTGACCTCAATTTTTTCAAAATCTTTTTCTTCTTCGTTGGCAGGCGATAAGTAAGTTCTTATCATGTCTCCAACATCGCTGACAAAAAAACCCGGCATTAAGGTGTCGAGGTCTATAACGCAGATGCCTTTGTTATTCACATCAAATAATACGTTGCTGATCTTGGTATCATGATGCGTAACCCTTAATTTAAAGTGCGGGTTTACCGTGATCTTTTCATATTGTTCAAGAATATACCTGTTTTGCTGTATGAAAATAATGTGAGGCTTTGAAGTTTCAATTCTGGATCGGTTACCTTCTTTTAAAGACGCTTCAAACTGCCGGTATCTTAACGACAGGTTATGAAAATCGGGAATGGTGATTTTAAGATTCGTTGCCGGCAGATCAGCCAGCAGCCTGGTGAACATGCCGAACTGCCGGGATGCTTCATAAGCCTGCTGCGGATTCATCACTACATCGATGGTATGGGAGTTCTTGATAAAAGGGAACAGCCTGAAATAACCTTCTTCAGGTTCATACACTAACTCTTCATTTTTAAGTGTCGGTATGGGCACGGTAAAAAGATAATCGGGATGGTGCTGTTTAAAATACTGGGCCGTAGTATGAATGTTAAAGGCAATATCCCGGGGCTGTTCAAACACTTTGTTGTTAATACGCTGAAGAATGTATTCTTCGTTAGAATTGATGATTCTCCAGGTATGATTGATCAACCCGGTACCGTAAGGTTTTACATGGAATTGGTCAGGATCAAGGCCATATTCCGGCAAGATCGTGTTCGTTGGTGGCAAGGTAAAAGGTTTATAATTTCAAATATCAAACATAACCAAACAAATGATAAGTAACACTCGCAATCGTTTGCGGAAGTTGCGTCCGGAGGCCAGGTATCGGGTATGAGGTATGAGGTGTGAAAGAACCCTGAAGGGGTGTAATGATTCTTTTTTTTTAAGCCACTATATATCAACCCTTTGGGCAAAGTCCTTAACTAAATGACATTGCCCCTTCGGGGTTTCCTTATACCTCACACCCCATATCTGAACTCAATGCACCTCCAGCTTCGTTTCCATAACCACCTTATGATAGGTCGCGGAAGGCGAGGTTGTTTTTTTATCCAGTAAATCAAGCAGGATCTCCGCAGCTTTCTCACCTTGCTGGTATGGGAACTGTTCCACTGACGCCAACGGCGGATTTTCCATATAATGACAAATAGGTAGGTTGGCAAAACTTACAAAACTGATATCCTGGTTGATCCTGATCTTTTGTTTCTGAGCAAACTGAATAGCATCGAGTGCAACATAATCGTTAAAAGTTATAACTGCCGTGGGCCTTCTTTTTAAAGACAATAACGCCTGGGTTGCCTGTTGTGTGCTTTCCGCTGTAAGGTCAGTAGTGAAAATATACTTAGGGTCTATCTTGATCTTATTTTTTTTAAGTGCTTCCATATAGCCTTCCAGTCTTTCCTGCGTAGCCACTATTGTTTGCGGACCATTTATCAGCGCAATGTTTCGATGGCCCCTTTTAACAAGAAAATTAATAGCTTCCATCATGCCGTTTTCCATTTTGCAAACTACATAGTGTATGTCTTTCATATTAGGTATCCTGTCGAAAAAAACAACCGGTATGTTATAGTCTTTCAGCATATTAAAATGACTGTAATTGCTGGTATTTTTTGAAACGGAGATCAGCATGCCGTCTACACGATGATTCTTCATCGTTTCGATGATTTTTTTCTCCCTTTCTTCATTATCGTGCGACTGTCCTACAAGTACATTGTAATTTTTTGTGTTGGCAAAATCTTCAATGCCGCTGATTGCCGACGAAAAGAAATACTCGGAAAGATGCGGAAGGATAACACCTATGGTAAACGTTTTACGTTGCTTGAAGAAGATAGCGGTTTGATTGGGTTCATATTTAAGTTCCTTCGCCAACTGTTGCACACGCATTTTGGTTCTAAGGCCAATGCTGTGGTGGTCATGCAAGGCGCGCGAAACTGTAGAGACGGATATATTCAACTGCTTTGCAATTTCTTTGATAGTGGGAAGTGCTTTTTCCATGATGATCATTCAAATTTAGGTAATATAGTTTAGAGTTGCTTGTGCATAAGGTTATGAACCACGGAGGCACAGTGACAGGGAGGAACACAGAGTTGTTTTGTAAATAATAATTCTGTGTTCCTCCCTGCCACCGTGCCTCCGTGGTTTACTCCGGTTCAGACATTAAACGCAACCGTTTGTTTGATAACGATATGTAAGTAAACCTTACATTTGTTCCGGGTCTCTTAACTAAACCAGAAGATGACATCTGTCTTAAACCAATTATTAAATTTCAGACATGTTTAAAAAAGAAATTTTTTGTGTATTGCTGGCTATAGTATCATTTCACCTAATGGCGCAGGTAAGCATTATACCTGCTCCTGTGGAAATAAACATGCCGGCAACGGCAGGGTCTTTCATAGTAACCGCTAAAACGCCTCTTATCATTGAGGGCAGTGGGATGAAGAACTCAGTCGATTTCCTGAACCTCTATCTTAAAGAAGTGTATGGATTTTCTTTAAACGAATCAAAGCAAAAATCTGCAGCAGGAATTCATTTAAATTTTTCGAGAATGGATAAAGCCATCCCCGGCGCATACACACTGCAGGTGAAAAAGGATGGTATTTATATTTCGGGAGATAATGAAAACGGTGTATTCTACGGTATACAATCCCTGATACAATTGCTGCCCGTTGAGAAATCGGCTTCCATGAACATTCCGTTTACCAGCGTTACCGATTATCCCCGCTTCGCTTATCGCGGCATGATGCTGGATGTGTGCAGGCATTTTTACCCCGTTAGCTTTGTTAAAAAATATATCGACTATATCGCGCTACACAAGATGAACTATTTTCATTGGCACTTAACGGATGATCAGGGCTGGCGCTTTCCGGTACCCAAATACCCGCTCCTAACAAAGGTGGGCGGCTTTCGTGACGGTACCATCATCGGGCGCTATCCCGGAAAAGGCAATGACAACCTGCATTATGGTGGTTTCTACACCCGTGATGAAATCAAAGAGGTTGTTGCGTATGCCGCTAAGCGTTATATAACCGTTGTACCCGAAATTGAAATGCCCGGACATTCTTCCGCTGCACTCACTGCTTATCCGAATTTAGGCTGCACAGGCGGTCCGTACAAAGTGCAACAGACCTGGGGTGTGTTTGATGATGTGTTCTGTGCCGGTAACGATTCTGTTTTTACCTTATTACAAAATGTAATAGATGAAGTGATTACCCTGTTCCCAGCCAAGTACATTCATATTGGTGGTGATGAATCTCCCAAAACAAGATGGAAAACCTGTCCGAAATGCCAGAAGCGTATCAAAGACAATCACCTCAAAGATGAGCACGAATTACAGAGCTATTTTATTCAGCGGATGGAGAAGTATGTAAATAGCAAGGGAAAAACGATCATTGGCTGGGATGAGATCCTTGAAGGCGGGTTGGCGCCAAACGCCGTAGTAATGAGCTGGCGTGGCGAAAAAGGCGGCATCGAAGCGGCCAAACAAAATCATGATGTTATCATGACGCCGGGCAGTCATGTGTACATTGATCATTCGCAAACGAAAAAGGAAGATTCCGTTACCATCGGTGGTTTTCTTCCGATTGAGACAGTATACAGCTATGAGCCGGTACCCAAAGAATTGTCAGCACCAGAAGCAAGGCACGTATTAGGCGCGCAGGGCAATTTGTGGACTGAGTACATAGGCAATGTTCAAAAAGTAGAATATATGATCTTCCCGCGCATGAGCGCCCTGAGCGAAGTACTATGGAGCCCCGCAGCTAAAAGAGACTGGACTAACTTTCAACTGCGGCTACAACAACAATTCAAAAGATATGATTTATGGAAAGCGAATTATTACAAAGCACCGTAGGTTAATGATTAATTATTAATGATTAATTATTAACGATTAATGTTCAATGCTCAATGATTAATGGTCAATGATTAATGATTACCAATTAGCAATTGATCGTTAATCATTAATAACAAGTGCCATCAAACATGAAAATAAAATTACTACTATTTGCCGCGTTAAGCATTGCCTGGTTACACAACTACCATCAATCTGATATAACCATCACAGTGCCCATCGGCGGCAACACCTTTGTTTCCGGAGCCAAAGGAACTGTCAATCAGCAAGGCATTACCAACTGGACAGATAACAAAACAAGTTTCACCTCCTATATCAGGAGCACCCAGGCCGGAACATTAAAGCTTTCCATCAACCTGAAAGTACCCGAAGGCCGCAGCCGTTTAAAGATTACAATTCAGAAAGAATCAAAGGAAACAGACATAGAAGGCGCAGCGATATCTGATCATTATATCGGTGAATGGAACCTGAAAGACACGGGTTACATCGCCTGTAAGATAGAACCGGTAAGTAAGTCTGGGAGTGTATTTGCAGACATCGCCAGTCTTAAAATGCAGGGCACGGCTATTAACGAAAAAACTGCCTTTGTAAAAGACAATGAAGGCAATTTTTTTTACTGGGGAAGAAGAGGGCCATCTGTTCACCTGAGTTATACAATGCCTGCCGATATACAGGCAGAATGGTTTTATAATGAAGTTACCGTGCCGGTAAGGCAGGATGTTATCGGATCATATTTTATGGCAAATGGATTTGCCGAAGGCTATTTCGGCATCCAGGTAAATGCTGCCACCGAAAGAAGGATACTGTTTTCCGTGTGGAGCCCTTTCAAAACAGACAATCCCGGACAGATACCTGAAGACCAAAAAATTATCATGCTGAAGAAAGGAGCAACCGTTCATACCGGTGAATTTGGCAACGAAGGTTCCGGCGGACAAAGCTATCTGAAGTACATGTGGAAGGCCGGCAGCACCTACCGGTTCCTGTTACATGCGAAACCAGAGGATACTACCCATACCGTGTTCACTGCATACTTTTTTGCTCCGGAAACAAATAAGTGGATGTTGATAGCCAGCTTTAAAAGACCCAAAACAAATACCTATTTAAAGCGGCTGCATTCTTTTCTCGAAAACTTTTCACCGGAGCAGGGTAACATTCAGCGCATGGTACTTTTTAATAATCAATGGATTCAGGATGTTAATGGTAAATGGATCGAGTTAAACAAAGCCCGCTTTACAGGCGATAATACTGCAGCTAAAAGTTATAGAATGGATTATGGTGGAGGAGCAAAACAGGGATCATTTTATTTGCATAATTGCGGATTCTTTAGTGATTATACACCGCTTAACAGCAGTTATGAGCGCCCGCTTTCAGGGATGCATCCCACAGTGGATTTGGGCGGGTTGCCTTTAAATTAGTTTTTTGAAGCAGGATTCTCAGGATTAAAAATAATTCACAAAA
>CAXTDO010000258.1:0-7779 GCA_964242315.1 uncultured Flavihumibacter sp. | reverse complement strand
CTAATAGATGCTACCGTCTAGGTATTAAGCAACTGTTTTATTTCCTCTACAGGCGTAGTATTGGCATCGCCCTTAATATTCAACTTGCTAACGGCAGATGCAGCGGCAAAGTTAATCAGGTCCTGGTCAGGCATATTTTGTAACATGCCATAAATCAGTCCTGCCATAAAGCTGTCACCGCTTCCAACACTGTCTACGATCACTTCTCTGTTAAAGCTGATGGAATCCAGCAGTTCTGTTCCGTTGTATAATGAAGCAAAATAATTCAGGTGGCCGTTGAGTTCCGTAAAGCGAAAGGTAAATGCCAGCTTTTTACTTTTTGGGAACCGGTGTTTAATTTTCTCCGCCACCAGCAGCGCCGTTGCGCCGCAACTTTTTTTATCACCGCGTATCAGTTCCTTTTCGTTCCATTCGATACCAAGCATATCTTTTGCCGACCAGATATTTCCCATAATTACATCGCAGTACTCCACCAGAGCGGGCATTATTTCGTGAGGCAGCTTACCATATTTCCATAAAAGGCGCCTGTAATTCAAGTCTGTTGAAATAATGATATTCTTATTGGAGGCCGCCTGCAGCATTTCGTGGCACAGTGCTACTGCTTTTTCATTAATGGCCGGTGTAATGGCTGTCCAATGCAGCCACGCTGCACCTTGCAGCATACTGTCCCAGTCTACAGTACCGGGCTGCAGTTCGCTGAATGAAGAATATTTCCTGTCATACACTACTGAGTGAGACTGCATATCTCCGCCCGGCGCCATATAGTAGATACCAATCCGTTCCCCTCCCCATAACATACGGCTGGTATCAATTTTAAGACCCTGTACCACACTTTCAATATTTTTAGAAAGCACATTTTCAGGCAACCGGCTTACATATGAGATATCGATTCCCCATGCCGCCAATGCCGTAGCCACATTGAGTTCGGCGCCACCCAAAGAAAATTCAGCGGCAAATGCTTTTGGATCAGGGGTAATGCGAAATAAGATTTCTCCGTAAGCGATGACCTTGTTCAATGGTTAATTATTAATTGTTAATTGTTAATTGTTAATTGTTAATGATTAACGACGGTTTGGCTCATAATCAGCATTCAAAGGAATCAATTTATTTCACAGACCTCAATATTCCCAGTTGAAGCCCACGCAACTCGGCAAGTCCCCTCATTCTTCCTATAGCCGAATAGCCAGGATTAGTAGTCTTGTTAAGATCATCCATCATCTGGTGGCCATGATCGGGACGGAAAGGGATCTGATACGGAACCTGTTGCTGTATTTCCAGCACTGCTTTCATAACGGCATACATATCTACATCTCCGCCAAGATGGTCGTCTTCAAAAAAGTTACCCGTAGCATCTTTTTTTACATTACGCAAATGAACAAAATTTATTCTGGTACCGGCTCTCCGGATCATTTCAACCAGTTCATTTTTCGGATTAGCGCCCAGGGAACCGGTACAAAAGCACAACCCGTTAGCCGGACTATCCACCACTTTAAGAATAAAGTCAAGGTCGTCTGCATTGCTCACAATCCTGGGTAACCCTAAAATCGGGAATGGCGGGTCATCGGGATGAATAGCCAGGCGAATGCCTTCTTCTTCTGCCACAGGAACAATTTGTTTTAAAAAGAAGGCGAGGTTTTCACGAAGCGCGGCATGATCTATACCTTCATATTTTTGAAGTTCCAGGCGCATACCCTCTACCGTTTGCTTCTTTTCACCAGGGATGCCGAACATCACAACATTGGCTACATGATTCAGTTCATCCTGCGTGTAGTTACTAAATCTTCTTTTTGCTTCCTCCAAAATTTCCGGGCTGTAATCATTTTCAGCGCCGGGACGCAGTAAAATGAACACATCAAAAACGGCCAGGTCGTACCAGTTGAAATACAGGGCTTTTGAGCCGTCGGGCATTTCGTAGTCCAGCGTAGTTCGTGTCCAGTCGTTGACGGGCATGAAGTTGTAGGTTACTACCTTTATGCCGCAAGTGGCAAGGTTGCGCAGGGTGTACTTGTAGTTATCAATGTAATATTGATACTCACCTGTGCCGGCTTTAATGGTTTCGTGAACGGTAACGCTTTCTACCACATCCCAGGATAGTCCGGCAGCTTTAATTATTTCCTGTCGTTTGCGGATTTCTTCCACCGGCCATACATCACCGTGAGGAATATGGTGAAGCGCTGTTACGATACCTGTAGCGCCTGCCTGTCGTACGTCCTGCAGGCTTACCGGGTCCTGCGGCCCGAACCATCGCCATGTTTGTAGTAATTCCATTGATAGGTTGTTTATATTTTATACGCCTGAAAAAATATGAAAGCCTCCGTCAACACAAATTACCTCGCCGCTCACAAACTTCGAGGCGTCGCTTAACAGCCATAATAAAGTTCCGGTTAATTCTTCAGGATGGCCAAATCTTTTGAATGGGGTATTTTTTATTACTGCTTCGCCGCGGGGTGTGTAACCCGTTTCGGTAGTAAGCAGTTGCCTGTTCTGGTTGGTAACAAAAAATCCGGGGGCGATGGCATTCATCCTTATTTTGTCGCCATAGCGTTGGGCGAGTTCTACGCACATCCATCGCGTGAAATTATCAATAGCGGCTTTTGCCATGGAATAGCCAAGCACCCTGGTGATGGCAGTTTGAGCAGCCATAGAAGATATATTAACGATGCTGCCGCTTTGAAGTCCTGTTGATTGAGTCATAGCTTTTCCAAAGATGCAAGTGGGCAGTAAGGTGCCGTAGAGGTTGAGGTCGAAGGCTTTTTTTAATGCATCGATGTCCATTTCGAAAACGTCTGCATCGGGGCCAATTACCGCTTCGGGAATATTGCCGCCTGCTGCGTTTACCAGCCCGTCAATAGTTCCCCATTCATTAAGAATTGCATCCCTTGCATTCAAAAGGTCTTGCTTCAACAATACGTCTGCCTTTATAAACAGTGCTTCCCGGCCCTTTTCCCTGATACTGTTCATTCTTTCATTGCCTACGTCAGCGTTCCTTCCCAGGATAGCAACCCTGGCCCCTGCTTCGCTCAGGCTATTTACGAAAGCTTCTCCCAATATACCGGTAGCACCGGTTATTACGGTAACTTTTTTAGTGAGATTGAATCCGTTCTGATCCTGTGGCATAAGCGTTATTTTACATTCATTACTGGCGATAAAGTAACCAAAAATTTAATTATTAACGGTTAATTATTAACGATTGAATCATTGACAATTATCAATTCATCGTTAATCATTAATAATTAATCATTAATAACTATTCCACATCGGTTTTAGGGCAAGCACCTTTTTGTATACAGCGCAACTTTCGATATGCGCTCCGGGCAGATAGCCGGTGCTCTGCAGGAATTCATTTACAATTTCGCCGCCGGTGAACTTGAAATTTTCTTTAAAAATTTTGATCCATTCCACTTTGGATTTGGGATGCTGCCTGTTTAACCAGTTTTTGAATGAGCCATACTCATGCTGAAGCTTTTGGATTCTCTTTGCGTTTTCAATAGCAGCAGCAATTTTCAGGCGATTGCGGATAATGCCTTCATCCTGAAGCAGCCGATCGACTTGTTGTTGATCGTATGCAGCCACTTTATTAATATTAAACTGATCGAAGGCTTGAAAAAAGTTGTCCTTTTTTTTCAATATGGTAGTCCACGATAAGCCGGCCTGATTTATCTCCAGCACCAACCGGGCAAACAGTTGGTTGTCGTCAGATACCGGAAATCCATATTCCAGATCATGATAGCGTTGATGCACATTACCTTCTTCCATTTGCAGGATGGCTTCACAATAGCTTTTGGGTTTTTCCATCTTTCAAAAATCGGTAAATTAATCAAACCTGAAAGGTTTAGATTAGTGACTATATATTTGTATCACATTAAAACAACCAATAAAAATTATAATTATGGCAAAGATCAATTGTTACCTGAGCTTTAACAACTGTCGCGAAGCGATGACCTTTTATAAAGATTGCCTCGGAGGTGAGTTATATTTTCAGACTGTTGGAGAATCGCCTGAGATGGCGGCACAGATGCCACCGGAGATGAAAGATGATATTTTGCATTCCACCTTAACGAGTGGCGACTTAGTGATTATGGCATCCGATCTGAGCCGGACCAAGATGATGGATGGTAATACAGTCAGCCTTGCTGTTATGTGTACTTCAGAAGAGGAAATTAATTCTTTTTTTACAAAACTCTCCGAAGGCGGTGTGATAACAGAGCCGTTAATGAATGCACCGTGGGGTGCTATCTTTGGAAGTGTTACAGATAAGTATGGTAAGCAGTGGATGTTTAATTATGATAAGAACCAGAAATAACAGTTAGGTACAGCCGGTCCGTTGTTTTATAACCACAAAGGAAGCAGGATTTTCAGGATTAATATTTATTTACATAATTTCAATACAAAATTTTGTGAATAACTATAATCCTGAAAATCCTGCTTCCTTTGTGGTTATAACAACAACGGACCGGCTGTACCTAAGCCGTACATTCTATCTCCAAAGCATGATTTTTAGCGACTCAATACCAATGTTAAAAAAGTATGAAAGGTTGAATGCCTGTATGAACCATCACGTAATAGAAAACAAAGGGTATACTTTTGACTTGAAAATTAAAGGTAAACTTTAGACAGGTAGATATTTTGAATGATTGATCAAAACAGCGAAAGCTTAACACATGCTGAAGGTAGTAATCATTGAAGACGAACAGGCTGCCATAGAAAATCTGCTGTTTTCCTTAAATAATACCGGGCTACAATATAATATTGCCGGTATTTTAAAGTCGGTTGAAGAGAGTATTTCCTGGTTTAATGAAAGGATGACAGAAATCGATTTGATTTTTATGGATATTCAGTTAACTGATGGCTTGTCATTTAATATCTTCAAATCAGTAAACATTTACACGCCCGTTATTTTTACCACTGATTATGACAAGTATGTGCAAACAAGCCTGGAATATAACGGTATAGATTACCTGATAAAGCCTATCTTTCAGGATAAGTTACAACAATCTTTAACAAAATTCAATAACCTTAAAACGCACTTTACAACAAATTACCTGCATTCATCGCATAACCATAACGGAGAAAGCAATGCAGTTTTGAAGGACAGGATTATTGTAAAAAAAGGTGTGGAATTTCAAAGTATTAAAGCCGAAGATGCAGCTTATTTTTATACGGAGCACAAGCTGGTTTTTTTGGTTGATAAGGAAGGGAAGAAATATATGGCTCATGCCAGTAATCTTACAGACCTGATGCTACAGTTAAATAAAAAGATCTTTTACCGGGCAAACAGAAAATATATCATCAACATCAACTTTATAAAAAAATACAAACCATTCGACAGAGTAAAAGTAGAAGTAGAATTAAGTGTGCCCAGTGCTGAACCTGTAGTTATCAGCCAGGAGAATTCAAGCAGCTTTAAAAACTGGATTGAAAATTTATGAAACTGTTTAATACTTATTTAAAATGCCTTCAGAGAACAATTATCAGGCTTGAGTGACGTTTGCAGTGATAACAAAATGTATAGGTATAAATTTATGCCAGCAAACTCTTTACGAAATTATTGGAATAGAAATAATACAAATTTTTTTCTCATGTACGAAACCACTTGCACATGATGTCTCGCATCAACAGTAAAGTTCCAGTACAGTTAATTTTTGATTTATAACGGGTGGTTTCTGCCACCTGTTCTTTTTATCCCTGATGTACACTGCTATCTCACAGCAATAGTGTTAATAAGCAGGTGGAGTATCTTTCCTGACCTTCTTATCTTCTTCCAGGTTCTCAGGCTCAAAATCTCTTTCAACGGAAGTATGTGTTCCTTCAGGAACCTGTTCAAGGTTCACACGCGAACGGTCCTGCCATTCTTTGCTGCGTCCGTCATCGTCTGGATTTAAAATGTCAAGATTACTTCCTGTTGAATTCTTATCAGGTATCTCATCCGTATGTTGATCTTGTTGCATTCATGAGTAGTTTAAGTTAACAAATTTTCTGGAATCGGAATTCCAGAATGAATTCAAAGTTCTATCAAATGGGAAGAATCTGCAAAAGTTTCATTGTAGTAACCAACTTTTAAAGTGTTTTTTCGTGTTGACAAAATTATTTCACGGGTACACCTTCAGCAATAAGGCCATTTAAAGGCTCTTGCCAATGAACGTAATTTCATAAACCCTGTTATAATACCATAGAGATTCTACAGGAAGCCTTTGTATTTTAACGGGTTTTTGTTATCATGCACTATCGAATAAAATATCTGTACTTGCGGCGACTATTATTTATACTCATCACTTTTGTAAATACCATGCCTGTTAAAGCGCAGTCTGAGAAAGGATGGTCTGTTGAATTTCCCGGCGTTGGCACTCACTCTTCCCCCCGTGCTGTTGACCTTAATGGTGATGGTATAAAAGATCTGATCATCGGTTGTGGCAAAAAAGAATTTCAGCAATCTGATACCGGTATCATTGCAGTGAATGGAAAAACGGGCAAAATATTATGGAAAGTGGCCGCCAGAGACCAGATGTTTGGTTCTGCAGCCATCTGCGACGTCAACCACGATGGGGTTGCGGATATAATTATTGGTGGCAGGGCAGCGGAACTCAAAGCCATCAACGGCAAAAACGGAAAAGTAATATGGGCATTCTTTCCAAAAGGCAACAGTATGGAACCACGCAAAAAAGGCTGGTTTAATTTTTATAATCCTCAGGTGATACCAGATCAGAACAACGATGGCATTGAAGACATCCTCGTAAGTAACGGCGGTGACATCCTGGTTCCGGCCTATGATTCTAAAAGGCCCACAGGAAAGATATTGGTCATTGATGGAAGCAATGGAAAAATTCTTGCGCAAGCAGATGTTCCGGACAAAAAAGAAACTTATCTGTCTGTAGTAATATCCAAATTATCGAAGGATGATGGCGACTACACCATCATTTTTGGTACCGGCGGAGAAACGATTGGTGGAAACTTATACAGAACCACTTTAAAAGACCTGATGAAAGGCGATATTTCAGACGCAATCAGCTTGTATATCAGTAAAGACAAAGGCTTTATTGCACCACCTGTTCTTTACGATTTAAATAATGATGAATGCCTCGACATCATTGACAACGCCGTTGAAGGAACGACACTTGCCATCGACGGCAAGACAAATAAAATCATCTGGAAAAAAACCATAGAAAATACGGAGGTGTACGGATCACTGGCCGTAGGCAATTTTAACAACGACAGCACACCTGATGTATTTACCACGTTTACAAAAGGTGTATGGCCAAATTTGAACGATTCAAAACAAATCATGTACAATGGAAAAACCGGCGAAATAGAATTCCTGGATTCATTAGGCATACTTCAAACCAGCAGTCCGGTAGTAGCAGATTTTAATAATGATGGTTTCGATGATGGCCTGGTGAATATCAACTTTAAAGTAATTGAAAAACAATTCTTTCAGGTTTATCATAACATGCTTGCCGTATACGATTTTCATCGCCAGAGCACATACCAGTTATCTGCTGAACTGCCGGGGATCAATCTTTCATCAACGCCATGGATCGGCGATCTCGACGGAGATGGAAAACTTGATGTAGTATATTGTTATCTTACCAATACCAGAAGCGAAACGGCAATGGATGGATTTAAAATGGTAAGGTTAAGTCTGGATGTTGAAATAAAAAAACCCGTCAGGTGGGGATCGTATATGGGTAGCCTTTATGATGGGAGATATAAGTAGGTATGGGGTATGAGGTATGTGTGAAAACACCGAAGGGGTGGCATTATTCGTCGCGATCATGCCTCCCC
>CAXTDO010000257.1:0-7799 GCA_964242315.1 uncultured Flavihumibacter sp. | reverse complement strand
GAAACATGCTCCTGAACTTATACACTTTAAACGAACGTCCGCCCTGCCCCATTCTTATTGGACAATAAAATACCGGCCCGGAAGATTCCAATTTGATAATAACAGCCAGCACAACTAAAAGAGGTGCCAGCATGATAAGTACTACCAGGGAGAAAACAAAATCGAATACCTGTTTCAGAAATGCCAGCCGGAGCCTGTCCAATGAAATTTCACGGATGTTTATAACGGGGATGTCTCCAAAACTGGTTGTTTTATATTTTCTTCCCAGCAAGCTGGTGTAGTCTGGTATCAACCTCACCCTGATGCCGTAATAATCTACCTTCTCCACAACAAACTGAATGGTGTCGTTGAGATGAGTAGGTAACGCGATAAACACCTCATCTACGATCGTTCCTTTTAAAATTTCTCCTATCTGAGCAATCGGCCCCAGTATTCTTTCCTGAAGCTCACCTTCTTTTTGGTTGTCATCCAGGAAGCCTATTATCCTGTATCCCAGTTCGGGAGTTTCTTTAAAATACTCGTCTATTAAAACACCTGTTCTGCCGGCCCCTATCACGAGCGCTTTGCGTACATTTTTCCCTTTGCGGCGAAGACGGCCTACAAATAAATAAGCAAGATAATTAACCAGCGTATCGGCCAAAGGAAAAGCAGCCAGAAAAGTTGCAAAATGCATTCTTGTATAAACAGGTACGCCAATTAAAATATACAACAGGGACAATACAGCCATGAACTGCAGGTGATTCTTCAAGTGATTGTTTAACCGGAACTTAAGGGTGTTATGTAAGTGAAGAAAATACACTCTGTTACGTGAGGTAAGATAGATCCATACCAGTGATAAGGTAACAAGGAAGAGGTAATCCTGGCTTACAAAATTACTGCCAAGGAAAATTATATTTACTACTGTAAAAACGGCAAAAAGCGTAAGGAGGTCGGTAGCCGCATAGAGCAGCTTCAAACGTTTGTCAGAACGTATCATAACATAGGATATTTAGTTTTCAAAAAATACCGGATTTCAGGTATGAGGTATGAGGTATGAGGTATCTTGAAACGTATATACATTAATCTCCTGACACCTCATACCCCATACCTCATACCCTATACCTGATTACCAGCAAAGGCCTTCATAATTTTTCTTATCGTGCTTCCATCCCACTCTCACCAGGTCTATCACAATTTTATCTTTCAGTAAATCATAGTAAGCATCCACGTTAAAATTGCGGTGATTGATCAATATAATTTCAGATCTTTCGATAGCTTCCTCAACATCGTTACTGATCAGTTCCGACAGATGCGGCAAGTGCTCATTGATAAAAGCTTTGTTTGCACCCACCAGTTTTGATATATGCACGTTCTGATCGAAAATGGTAAGGCAGTAGCCCTTGCCTATTAATTTCTCGGCCAGGTCAACAGAAGGACTGTACCTTAAATCATCGGTGCCTTCCTTAAAACTTAAACCAATAAAACAAACCTTTTTCTTTCCCGTGCGGGCGATCATTTCAAAAGCAATTCTCTGTTGGTTTTCGTTTGAATGGTCAATATTGCTTAATAACGGAGCCACGATGTAGTGATCGTGAGCCAGTGTTACCAGTCCGCCAAGATCCTTGGGCAGACAGGAACCTCCGTATGCAAAGCCGGGCTTGAAATAGGCCGGCGATATGTTCAGGCTGGTGTCCTTACAAAACAAACTCATCAAAACATGCGAATCTATCTTCATTGATTTGCAAATATTTCCCACCTCGTTTGCAAAAGTTATCTTAAGTGCATGATAAGAATTATTGACGTACTTGATCAATTCCGCTACCTCAACATCGGTTACTTCGATGGTTCCCGCGAGATCGCGATAAAGGGATGACACTTTTTCTATAGCGCATTCATTGTCGCCGCCAATAACGGTTATGGCCGGGTTGTAATAATCTTTTACTGCCGTACCCTCCCTAAGAAATTCCGGATTTGAAATGACCGAAAAAGCTTCGTTTCGTTTTTTACCGGAGCATGCTTCAATGATCTGCCCGATCTTTTTATTTGTTCCGGGCATCACCGTACTTCTGATCACCACAACATGAAATGAATCTTTGGTTTTCAACACTTCTCCAATCTGTTCGGCAGTGCGATAGATATAGGAAAGATTGAGATGGCCTGTGGCAGACGATGGAGTACCAACGCAAATGATGCTCATTTCGGAATTCATAATGGCATCGTCATAACAAAGGGTGGCTCTTATGGTGCCTTTTTCATACTGTTCCATAATGATCATATCGATATCCTTTTCAACAATGGTTGCGAGGCCGTTGTTGATGAGGTCCACCTTCACGGCTTGTACGTCTATACCAATTACTTCATGACCATTTTTAGCCAGACACCCTATACTTACACAGCCAACATATCCTAATCCAAAAATGGAAATCTTCATGCGTTATTTTTTAAAAATATTGATTTGATTATTCATAAACTCCACCATATCGTCCCACTTTTCCTTAAGTCTTTCACGGGTTGCGTATTGCCTGCATACGTCGAATTTTTCAGATATATGTTCATTTATGGGAGTAACGGGCTTATCTACAGGGTAATGCTGTAAAACACCTTCGTCTTCCAGCAATGTGTTAGCTTTCATTTCCCTGATGCCGCAATAGATAGCAGGCACTCCCAGCATGGCGCCTTCACGCGCCATGCTGTCTCCGGAGGACACGATCAGCTTGGAAAAAAACATTAATGAATGTATGTCTGAAACCGGCTCCTGCAGTATGATCCAATGAGCCGGATATTTATTTGCCAGCGACTTGTCTTCAAGCGATAACACAACCGTTATGTTTGGATCCAGTTGGTTAGCAAATGAAGATATGATAGCATCCTGCTGGCTGTAATAATTGAACGACTTGTTACTCACCTCGCGAACGAAGATGTAGTTATGTTCTTTTAACCTGTGTTCTTTAAGTATTGCAGTATCGGGTACAAACCTATCAGGACTTAAATAACTCCATTCTTTAAGGCAATTGAATATGCCCGTTTTCTTTGAAGCTTTAACGATAGGCGGGAAAAATAATTTACTGGAAAGAAAAGCATTAATGCGGTTGACGCCTTTTCTTTCGGGATCATCATAAAACTGTATTACCGGTGTAGAAGTAAAATAGCATGCATACGCCAGCGGAATGCTGCTTGCAGAAATACATATATTGTATTTGTGTTTGAAGATGAGCTTAAAGAAATTCAATGTTCTCATTACATTGCCATCCCAGAATATAGACCACTTACTGCCATGGCTGCTGCCCACGGCAATTCTGTTAAATTCGCTGTATTCCCTCTCTATGATCTTTGGTAGTTTACCTCTGTTCAGATAGCTTATAGTAACGTTCCAGCCGTTCTTAACCAGGTCTTTCGACAATCCCTTAAACAGGTTTAACTGTGCCGGATGTTTAATATCAATCAGGATATTCATAGATTTGGATTTAGGAATGTTATGCTATCAGCTATCAGCTATCAGTTATCAGTTATCAGTTATCAGTTATTCAAAGTCGTTCAGTTAATGACTACTGATGAATGCGTAACGGTTCCCCTCCTTTTCAAGGAGGGGACGTTCAATTAAGATGCGAAGCACTTAATTGAACGGGGGTGGTTGATGGCTGTAATTGATTAGCAACTTACATCCAAACGCGGCACTCATGTCGACCAGGCTAATTACTCACAATCATCAACCACCCCCGATAAAAAACGTGCTTCGCATCGTTTTTTATCATCCCCTCCTTGAAAAGGAGGGGAACCTGGAACACCTGGAACCTAAACTTCAAAATCTATAACTAAACGACATTAATTAGATGTCAGTAAAAACAGATTAAATATTGTTGAATCATATTAAATTTTTAAACAGTGATCAATCTTATAACCTATATGTTTCTTCCTGATACCTGACAGCCAACAGCTCAATGAAAATATCTTTTATAATTATGTAAATAGGTTAACGCATTAATTTTTCGCTGGCCAAGCTTTTTGGCCGGGTTACCACCATAGATGCACCATGCCTCCGTATCTTTTGTAACCACCGAAGCCAGTGCCACTACAGAGCCCTTTCTTATAATTCGCCCTGGTAAAATATATGCACCGGTGAATATGCTGGCGTCATCCTCAATTAAAACCGGATGACCGGTTGTTTTGTAGGTTGGATCATTAAGATCATGACCTAAAGTAAAAATTCTCACATAACCCGCGATATCTACATTATTGCCGATGGTGATTCCTCTTCTCCCGTCTAATAAACTGTCATGGCCGATGGAACAATTATCACCAATAGAAATTTTCCACGGCGCATATACCCGGATGCCCATCTGCAAATTGGAATGCTTTCCTATCTTCATAAAATAGCAATACCTGAATATCAGTTTGCGGATCAGGTAACTGGGTATCCTGTTAAAAAAATGATTCAACAAACCCAGGTAAAAAAAATGTGCAAAATCAACCACCTTCCTCAGCGGCGTTCCATAACTGAGATGACGGTTATTCATCTACTTCCTTATTTTAATGAGCTTAGCCGGAACCCCGCCATATACACCAGATGCCACCGTATCTTTTGTAACAACTCCGCCTGCCGCCACAATACAGCCTTTCCTGATTCTTACGCCTGGCATCACCACTACTCGTAATCCCAACCAAACGTCATCTTCTATATATGTTTTACTTACTTCTTTCCAGCCCTGTTTACTCATAGGCATACCAACTTCATTGCTTTCGTGCATCTTTCCAAGAATGATGCTTTCCCTTGCTATCATTACATTATTGCCTAGTTCAACATTATCAAGTCTTACGGCTTCGTTTATCTGGCAATCGTTGCCTATTACTATATTATTGCCATTGCCCACGTACACCGATCTTTGTATCTTATTATTCTTACCCATTCGCAACACACCCTGAAGGCACGAGAGCCGCATCCGGTTAAACATACTGCCACCAGGCCAGAACGAATTCGGAAGCTTTGAAAAACATAAATAATAAAGTATCAGCTTAAATTTTTTCATCTTATTTCTTTTATCATCAAAGTAATTTAGCATCTGCTATCAGCTTTCAGAAGAACCTTTTTTTATATTGATCTCCTGCCTGCTGATAGCTGACAGCCACTTAACATTAACTATTTATTGCTTCCATTAGTATAATAGGTTAACAACTTTCGGAACATTCTTATATAATTGGCGGTATTCGGCTATGGCAAGCGCCATCCACGACTGCCATCTTATAAAATAGAGCCTGTTTGTAAAAATGCCGTTTTTGAAAAACGAAAAATAATGCTTCTTTTCATTGTAAAAATTCGCCACGGTCCAGTTCATAATTTTCGTTGCTTCTTCCTTCCTGCCTATTTTTGAAAAGAATATAATGGCATTGGCACAATCCCGTATTTCAGTGCCCAATAACCTGTTTCTTATATCATTGGTGCCATGCAGCCTGGAAAAGTGCAGCGGCCTGAACGACTCAGTAAAACAATTTTTAAGGTAATATTGCAACCCTTTGTTAAACATGTTCCTAAACCTCACTTTATCCATCACCAGGTTCATCTCAAATATTGCCTCCAGAATAAATGCCGTATGAAAATTATCCACATATGGTGCTTCAGAAGAATATTTCCAGCGTCCATCTGTTTCCTGAACTCTTAGCAAGTAATTCTGTACCTTTTCTATTATTTCAAGGTATCTTTTTTGCTTGTGCACTTTGTAAATATTGGCGTAAAACCTGCCTACTTTAGCAGTTGCGTTATACACTTCGTCCTTTTGTTTGGGAAGGTAAGAGTACCACAATTCATTCTCAGATTCAAACTTCATCCATTTGCTTTCAAGCAGGCTTTCAAAAGACAATATCTTATTCAGCACGTTGATGTCTCCGGTTCTTGAATACACCTCAATCAAAGGCAGCACAACAAACAGGGATATAATCAGCGAGGTTTTGCCCGGACCGGAAGCATACCTTGCCAATGCCATTTTAAATGCAAACCCCATGGAGAATTCCTCAAACTCTGCAGCTACATGCTGATCGATCCAGTTTAAAAGAAATGTTATTTCATCACTGTACTTATTCATATCGGTTTTAACCATTGCCCAAAGCCATAAGCCATTTGCTTTGCTGTTATCCGATGGACTGATACCTATAAACGGCCTTAAATTCAGTGGTGAAATTTTATTCAGAAAGGAAAGCTTAGAAAGCAGCCGGTGAGGCAAACGGCTTTTGGCTTCAGCAAAATCATAAGGGTCATATCCCCGGAACTGTGATTGTGAGGCATCTTTAATGATGTTATCCATCATCAGTTCCATATCACTGGTGTCGTGCCTGCTATAAATTTTATACATAATGAAGCCTTTTAAAATTTGATGTGTATACTATATGCTGATAATTAAACGCTCTTAAACATTGTTCTCAAATAAAGCAGCATTCATGTTGCAAAGCATCTTATGAATATTGGCTTCATTGCTTACCGATTCTCTTGTACCTCGTTTTAATATATCCAGATAAATGTGATCCTTGCTGATAGCCATAATGGTGTCTGCCATGTCAGCCGTATTGTTCTCTTTAACAAAACAACCATTCACACCAGGTTTCAGGTATTGTATTTCAGGACTATGAATTTTAATATCTTCTGTGATTACCGGCAGGTCAAAAGCAAAAGCGTGAACGATCGCAAGGCCTATGTAACCCGGCATGATAAAAAGGTCACTCGCCAAAAAATAAGGCGTTACCATTTCGTCTCCAAACACCGATCCTGCAAAATAGATTTGATCCTGCAGGCCTAATTGAGCAGTGAGCGAAATAAGGGATTCTTTTTCTTTTCCATCACCTACTACAAGCAGCCTGGCACAAACTCCACGGTCATGTAACAGCTTCACTGTCCTGATTGCATTGTCTACTTTTTTATTGATATTAAGTCGGCCGGAAAAAAGTAACACTACCGAATCAGCGCTTTTTTTATAACAGGGAAATTTAGAACGAAGGAATTGTTCTTTGTTGAAATTAACGGAAAGGGATTTTTTTAAGTTTTGTAATTTATCCGTATCAAGCGTATTGGATGCAGTAAAGATTTTAGCCGCCCTTATATTATTTTTAACGAGGTAGTCCTTACCGGCAGGTGAAAATGTGATAATAGAATCACCCTGACTGAGAAAGGACAATGCATATCTTTTTTTGATGTTTTGAAAGAATTGATTCTTTAACTGGTGATGGTTAAATCCATGCGTCCACCACACAAATTTTATCCCGGTAAGTTTGCAGATAAATAATGCGATATACTCGGTTAACTGGGTGGTGTTGTTTAAAGCCAGTACAGCATCCGGTTTGGTTTTCAGGATATGTTTTATGGCACCGGGAAAGAAACTGAGCTTGCTTGCTTGCTTAAAGAAATTACTGAAAATTTTGTAATGCAGCCTGGTGTTATCTTTCAGGTGTTTTTTAACGGTTCCTGTAGTTAGAATTTCAATTGTTACATCATATTCATTTGCAAATTTTGTCAGCACTTCATTACGGTATAGCTGCCAGTTGGCATCTTTGGAAATAAAAAGTAGTTTTTTTGTCATAGGATCTGGATGTTTTAATTCGTCATTTTGAAAAGATCATATTTGTATTTATAGTACGCTTTAAATTTTCCCGACAATATAATCAGGAAACTGAGTGGCATTAAAATGGGTGTTCGTGTATGTTTTCTTATCAGCTTATAATTATTTATCGGATAAGTAGGGCTGTACTTGTTAAACAGGCTGGATAGAAACTGATAAAAACCTGGCTTGTTTTTCGGACTGCCCAAACCCGTTAGTTTTTCATAACTATAAAGAATGGCG
>CAXTDO010000256.1:731-7817 GCA_964242315.1 uncultured Flavihumibacter sp. | reverse complement strand
CGTTTGAACGTACCGTTTTTTAAGAGATTGTTGGTACTTGCCGCAACCATATTGCTGTTTTCATACCAGTTGCCGGCATAAAATACCCATTCCAGTTGCAGCACTTCTTCGGTACCTGCATCAACCGCATATACGTCTACACCATTATCCAGTGTAAATTTTTGATAGGGCTTAAGTTTCAGGTCTAATTCAACTGCATCTTTTATGTGGGGTGCTACTGTTCTGTTCATGGTTATGGTTGTAATAATTTTGGCTGACAGCTGATTAATTTTCGCTGCGGTAATAAAGGGTGCTACTATTTTTTTTATCAAAGATTATCCTTGTTTCATCCTGGATGTCTTTGACGCTTACGTTGTTGTATTTCTCCAGCTCGCTGTTCATTAAGGCTGCATCTCCCAGTAGCTCGTAAATTGCAAGACTATTAGCGCGGTTCATCACACTCATATCTTCAAAGGCGATCATGCTTTCGGTTTTGTTTTTTACTTTCTGTAATTCTTTTTCTTCGATCAGTGCGTCCTGCATCAGTAACAGTTCCTTTTCAACCGCATTGTCAGCATCTTCCAGTGATACGCCTTTAACCAGCTTGCCTTCAATAGTCAGCAGTCCTGCATCGTTGCTGCCCAGATGCGAGCATTCAATATTGTTAAACAATTGCTGCTCTTTTACCAGCGACTGGTATAGCCTGGAAGAACCTCCTCCACTTAATATATCAGTGATCAGGTCGGCACAGTAATAGCGGCTATCGGTGCGGGGATAGATATGCCAGCATTTATACAAAGCGTCTAACGGCACTTTTGCTTTTACTTCCATTATTCTTGCAGCGGTTTGTGCAGGTTCCTGCGGCAGGTTACGAACATATTTTTCGCCGGCTGCAATACTGCCAAACCATTTCTCTGCCAGTTCTCTTACCTGAGCGGTTTTTACGTTTCCGGCAACTGTAAGAATGGCATTTGCGGGCCGGTAGTGTTTGAAGAAAAAGCTCTTAACATCACTAATCCGGGCATTTTCAATATGGCTAAGCTCTTTTCCGATCGTCTGCCAACGGTAAGGATGCGTAGTGTAGGCCAGTTCCCTCATTTTAAACCATACGTCGCCATAGGGTTTGTTTATGTAATGTTCTTTGAATTCTTCGCAAACTACCTTACGCTGTACATCGAGGCTTTTTTCGCTGAATGCCAGCGATACCATGCGGTCACTCTCCAGCCAAAAAGCGGTTTCAAGATTTTCAGCCGGAAGCTGGCAATAATAGTTAGTGAAATCATTGGTAGTGTAAGCGTTGTTCTCGCCACCTGCCAACTGAAGCGGCTCGTCATAATTGGGGATGTTAACACTGCCGCCGAACATTAAGTGCTCGAATAAATGAGCGAAGCCGGTTTTATCAGGATTTTCATCTTTTGAGCCAACATCATATAAAACATTCATAACAGCCAGCGGAGTAGAAGGATCTTCATGAACAATAACCGTAAGTCCGTTGGAAAGTGTAAATTTTTCAAAATATATCATATCTCTTCTCCCTTTCATTTTTGATGAAAGGCCTGCAAGATAACGACAACTAACGGAACAAATAGTTTGAGAAAAGATAAATCGTGGAGTGAGGTGTGGGTATGAATGATTAAGTATTAATGATTAAAGGATGCTTTTCACTTTCAACGTCAGCAACATGGGGGAGCCGTTGCGGGTGATGAGTACCTTCAGCTTTTCACCATAGCTTTGCAGAATGTTCCTGTAAACCTGTACATTCCTGCTAAAATTATTGTTTATAGCCATTATTATATCGTCTACCTGAAAACCGGCGGCAGCGGCAGGGGAGTTTTCCATGATGTCGGTGACCCTCACTTCACCATCGTAAGAATAAAAGCCCAGTCCGGTATAAGCATAATCAAAAGAATCGCGGTAATGGGAATTAGGAGTTAAGTGAATGTCTCTTTTCTCATAGTTGAGTATAACGTTGAAACGCCGCAGCAGGTCGTTACCAATTAATCCACCCAGATAGGGATAGGACGTTACGTTGTAATCATCGTCAAAAATATAAGCCGGAACTTTTCTGAAGCGGTAGGGACCTAATTTAAATTCTTTGATGGTGGTGATTTTCATTTTGGCCTTGCCACCCAGTCCCTCAGCCTGTGTATGAAACATCTTTTTGCGTGGGTTGAATTTAAGGCTATCGGCGGCAAAATCAGTAGAAAGCAGGAGGCATAAACCGGCACCGATATCAAAATAAAAACGGCCCTGCACTTCTTCCGCCTGATCTTTTACACGTCCGCCCTGTATGGGTATGCTTACCAATAATGGTTTTAAAAGATATCCTCCTCTTGGATATTTAATGGTGCCCCTTGAGAAAACCGAGATTTTATTACTATCGTAATTAATTTTAACAATATAACGTACCAGGAAGCTGTAACCGATAATTCCGTCAATATGCTCCCCGTAAACGCTGCTTAGAATTTCATAATCGTTTATATGAAAATTCAGGCTGTCTACCTGTAGCCCCGGTAAATGCATGGTGTTATTATAGGCAAAACGTACGGTACGCATCCCTGCTATTCCGCGAATTGTTTTGTCCGATTGCAGGGTTTTTATTTTTAATTTATCGCATGTTACCGAATCGAGCGAAATGCCTCCGCTTCCTGTATCCAGAATAAAGTTTAGCGAATCCGGAATGTTGTTAATCCGGGCTTTAACCACCACTACCCCACCGCTGAATTGCTTGAATGAAAAACTGGTGATCAGTTTCGAAGAGGGCTGTATAAATTCTTCCTGTCCATAAATGGAGGAGTAAAATAAAAATGTAACCAGCAAAGAATATAATATTTTGCAATCGTTGAATGGCACGCCCAAAGCATTAATTTAAATAAACCTGTCTGATATTACTTTTATCAGGATTAAAAATACTCTATTGAGATCATTTTGCCCAACCGTTTGTAAAGAAGTTATACTTTTAAAGTAACGAAACCCTTAGACCTATAAGGTTTTTAAAACCTTATAGGTCTGAACCAACATTCCTGATGTAATTTTGTTTGTAGTACATAACTATGGTAAACATGCAATTAGCTGAACTGTACAAAAAAGCCCTGAACTTTGAATTCTTGAGTATAGAAGAAGGCGTTTCTCTTTTTGAGACTGCTCCGCTGAGCGAGCTGATGAAAATTGCAGATGACCTCAGGAAGGTTCAGGTTCCACATGGTAAGGTAACCTGGATCATTGACCGCAACCTGAATACCACTAATGTTTGCGTGGCTAACTGCAAGTTCTGTAATTTTTACAGAATCCCCGGCCATCCTGAATCCTATATAACGGATATTGAAACTTACAAGATAAAAATTGAAGAAACCATCCGGTATGGCGGAGATCAGCTATTGTTGCAGGGCGGCCATCATCCCGACCTCGGATTGTCGTTTTATGTGAACCTGTTCAGGCAGCTAAAACAGTTATACCCCAATGTTAAGCTGCATGCGCTGGGACCTCCTGAAATCGCGCACATCACCAAGCTGGAAAATTCTACTCATCGGGAAGTGCTTATGGCTTTGAAAGAAGCGGGGCATGATTCTTTACCCGGAGCCGGTGCTGAAATTTTAAACGACCGGGTACGCCGGCTGGTAAGCAAGGGAAAATGTGGCGCACAGGAATGGCTCGACATCATGCATGAAGCGCATAAATTAAACATTACTACTTCGGCTACAATGATGTTCGGCCATGTAGAAACCATCACAGAACGTTTTGAACACCTTGTAAAGCTCCGGGAGGTTCAGTCGCGTAAACCGGCTGAAGCAAAGGGTTTTCTTGCCTTTATTCCCTGGACGTTCCAGGATGCAGACACCCTGTTAACCCGCATCAGGGGTGTACATAATTTAACCACCCCGGAAGAGTATATAAGGATGATTGCCATGAGCCGTATTATGTTACCTAATGTAAAAAACATTCAGGCATCCTGGTTAACTGTTGGAAAAGAAGTAGCCCAGCTATGCCTCCATGCCGGCGCCAATGATTTTGGAAGCATTATGATAGAAGAAAATGTGGTGAGTGCCGCCGGAGCCCCACACCGTTTCACTGCAAAAGGTATCCAGCAGGCTATCCGTGAAGCAGGTTTTGAGCCACAATTACGTAACCAGCAGTATGAATTCAGGCAAATGCCCGCAATGATGGAAGAACAGGTTATTGATTATTAATAAAATTGCAGTTTGCGGGTGCTCATTCACGAAAGTTTGCCATTCTTACTTCTCTTTACACTTTCTATTATTATTTCGCAACTGTTTCTTATATTGCTGTGGACACCTCGATACATCCTAGTTTTAATCGATGTAACAGGGATAACTAATTATCAAACTAAATCAAAGCTCATGAAGAAAAATTTATTAAGTATCGCATGTTGCATATTGATTGCAACGATGTTATTTACCTCATGTTCGAAAGAAGGTCCTGCCGGTGCAACTGGAGCAACAGGCGCTGCGGGACCTGCAGGTCCTACCGGACCGGCGGGAGTTCCAGGTGCTCCGGGCGCTCCCGGCACAGCTAACGTTATATATTCAGAATGGCTGGATGTAGCTTTTGGAATAGATACGATCATTACTATCAATGGCGTAAAAGATACCACTTATATTGGTGGTTTTAATGTTCCGAAACTTAGCAATGATATTTTAACTAAAGGTGAAATAAAAGTTTACTGGAACATCAATACTGCTGCTGCTCCCGTAATCATTCCACTACCATTTGTAAGTGCCAGAAACGGCTCTTATATACAGCCTTTATTTGGACTACAGGCTATTGAATTAGATGCCAGTGATAACTTTGGCACATATACTTTTACCGGAAGCACTACTAAATATTCTCAATTCAGATATATTCTCATTCCCGGGTCCGTAACAGGGCGATCAATGGTTGACCTGAATAATTATGAAGCGGTAAAAGAATATTACCATATACCGGACTAGTAAAATAACTTATCCGATTTAATTTTCTTTTGAACATGCATTATACTGGCACAAGTGTAACCTGCAAACACAGTGTTATACTTGTGCCAGTATAATTTAAAAGATGTTATAACATTTCCTTTTTACAGGTTCTGAAAAGTAAACTGGGTATTGAATTATTTTAATAACTGATAAGCAAGCAGACTCATTACATAAGCTAGTCCCGTCATATAAACAAGCTGGATCAGGGGAAATTTCCACGACCGGGTTTCTCTTTTTACAATGGCTAAGGTGCTCATACACTGCATGGCAAGCGCGTAGAATATCATCAACGAAATGCCACTGGCCAGTGTATATACTTTACTGCCATCCGCTTTTTTAGCCGTCTGCATTTTTTCACGAAGTCTTAAACTGTTTTCCTGGTCATCATCACCCACGCTGTATAACGTAGCCATGGTTCCCACAAAAACTTCTCTCGCTGCAAAAGATGTAACGAGCGCTATGCCTATCTTCCAGTCATATCCAAGCGGTGTAATCAGCGGTTCTATTGATTTTCCAAGGATGCCTGCGTAAGAATTTTCAAGCATTTCCTGTCGCCTGTGCCTTTCCAGGATGGTTGCATTTTGAGGCTGTTGCGCTTTCAATTGTTCAAACCTCGTCTCTACCTTATCAATTCTTCCGGGAGGCCCGAAACTGCTTAACGCCCATAAAATTAAACTGATCACCATGATGATTTTACCGGCATCTACCACAAATATCCTGGCTTTTTCCAGCATAGTATAACCAATGTTCTTCCATCTGGGTGCCCGGTAAGTGGGAAGTTCGAGAATAAAAAAACTTTTTTCCTTAATCTTAATAAACCATTTCATTACGTAGGATACGGCCAGCGCCATAACCAGTCCTAGTAAATACAGCACCATCATCACCAGTCCCTGGAGACCAAATATTCCCCATACTTTTTCTTTTGGTATTACAAGAGCAATCAGGATAGTATAAACCGGCAGGCGTGCAGAGCAGCTCATTAGCGGAGTAATCATAATGGTAAGAAGCCGCTCCTTCCTGTTTTCAATATTTCTGGCACTCATGATAGCAGGCACTGCGCAGGCGAAACCACTGATCATAGGCATTACACTTTTGCCATTTAATCCAACTTTTCGCATCAATTTATCTGTAAGAAAACTGATGCGTGCCATGTATCCGGTATCTTCCAGTAAGGTTATCAGTCCGAATAATATCATTATCTGGGGAATAAAAACAAATATGCCGCTTAGCCCGGCGATGATTCCGTTTACTAAAAGGTTACTCCACCATGTAGCCGGCAAACTGCTACCCAGCCAGCCACCTGCTTTTGCAAACACCCACTCTATTGCGTCCATTGGATATTCAGCGATCATAAAAACGCTTTGAAATAAAACAAACAAAACAAACAGCATGATCAGGTATCCCCAGGCACGATGGAGCAGCAGGTTATCCAACCGTTCTGTAAACAGTGTTTTTTGCAACGGATCAGGTGCCGAAACGGTATTTGACATAATCTGCCTGATTCTGCCATAGCGTTGCATAATTTCTTCAGCCTGGGTTCTGGTATGATTGAAATTATTTGTTGCCTCAATCGTTTCAATTGAATGTTGCAAGGCATCATCAAAGCCGAAATTCTCGTGATTAATCAGATAATGGATTGCCGTATAATCACTGATGGCAGGAAAATATTTTTTCACTCCTTCAATAGACGCTTTGGCCAGCGTTGCATTAGGAATAAAGTCGAAGAAAGGAGCTTTATATTGATTAAGTGCGGTTAAAGCAATAGCTTTTTTAAGCTGGGGAATACCTTTTTCTTTACGTGGATTCACCGGAACTATTGGTACTCCCAATTCTCTTTCAAGGCCTTCGATATCTATTTCTATACCTTTTTTTTTCGCAAGATCCATCATGGTAAGCGCAATTACAACCGGTATTTTCAGATCAATAATCTGTGAAACGAAGAGCAAATTGCGTTTCAGGTTGCTTGCGTCTGCGAGTAACACTACCAGGTCGGGTTTAACCTCTTTATCCTGGTGTAGCAATACGCGGTAAGTTACCCATTCGTCGCCTCTTTTCGGATAGAGGCTGTAAGTTCCGGGCAGGTCGATGATCTTTGCGGTTAATTTTTCCGCTTACTTCAAAACCAAGCTTTTGATTG
>CAXTDO010000256.1:0-721 GCA_964242315.1 uncultured Flavihumibacter sp. | reverse complement strand
GTTTTCTTATCAACGGTTACACCCGGAAAATTACCTACTTTCTGGTTTAAACCGGTTAAAGAATTGAATAGTGAGGTTTTTCCACAGTTTGGATTACCTACTAATGCTATATGTATGGAAGAAGCTTTCAAGTGTTGCAAAACTAACACCTTATGAGGCAAAGAGTTTACGAAATCGGGAGTTGCTTGTTTGAATTGTGATTAAATGATTTAATGAAGGACTATGAACTTAAACATAGTGTGTCACTAAATCATTTAATCTGAACTGTGATTTATCTGATTAAATGATGGGCTATGAAACCAGTCATAGTCCATCATTTAATCATTCAATCACAGTTCAGACAATTGTGGCTGGAAAACTATTTCGGACTTCTTATAGCTAACAGCTTGCCGTCTGTATATACCGGTAGCACGTTGGCAACATCCGGTGTAAGACAATATTGAATATCCTTTTCAAGTCCATAACCGCTCAGGCGGTGATAATGGGAAGCATTGCTGGCCTTTAAAAAGCCAAAAAGATCTTTGCTGGCCTGCCTGTAAAGGGTTTCAGCCATATTAGAAGAATCGCAGTTTATGTTAAATGAATCTTTTATCCGGCTTACGACGGCGCCGGCAAACAAAGTATCTTCCAGATTGATTTTATCCTTCCATGCGGCGCAGGCAAGAACAACGTTTTTTTGTTGCTGCACCAGGTGGTCAGTAACGGCTGAAAGATTAGGAAA
>CAXTDO010000255.1:0-7825 GCA_964242315.1 uncultured Flavihumibacter sp. | reverse complement strand
GAGTATCAGAAACAGCGGTCAGCCTTCTTTTTTCGATGCCATTGAGAATATAAAAGGGATTCAGATGCTCGTTCCCAGCTTAGGTTTCAAGGTTATCAACGCACGTGGCTTTACCAACACAACAAATGTGCGATTTGTGCAAATGGTGGATGGCATGGACATCCAGGCTCCTCACATCGGGGCACCCATGGCTAACGCCCTCGGCCCCAGCGATCTTGACATTATTAATGTGGAAATTATCCCGGGCTCAGCATCAGCACTCTACGGTATGAATGCGATTAACGGAACAGCGAACTTTATCACCAAAAACCCGTTTCGATACCAGGGCCTGAGCATCGGCCAGAAAACAGGAGTTAATCATATTTGCGATGCCGAACGCAGCGCAACACTTTTTACGGAAACCTCCTTACGTTATGCCAGGGCATTTAATAAGTTTGCTTTTAAGATAAACGCCGTTTATACGCAAGGGGTAGACTGGTACGCCGACAACCGGCTGGATTTAAACCCGCTAGGCAACAGTTCCACCAATTTGCCAGGTGACCAGAATCCCGGTAGTGACCGCGTAAATATTTATGCAGATGAAAGCAGCAATCGACGCACATTGACCCTTGGTGGCAAGCAGTACGTGGTTAGCCGTACAGGCTATGCCGAGAAAGAAATGGCCAGCTATAACCTGACCAACTTCAAAGGAGACGCTACATTAATGTACCAGTTCAACAAAAACGTTTCTATTGGTTACACTTTCCGCAGTGCGCACACCAATACTATTTATCAACGCACCAACCGCTTCAGGCTGGATAATTATATTACGCAGCAACACAGCTTCTCTTTCAGAACTTCTGATATACAGGCAAAAGCTTATGTGAATATCGAAAACACCGGCAACTCGTATAATATCCGGTCCATGGCAGAAAATGTAGACCGTAGTTTCAAATCTGATGATTTGTGGTATACGAATTTCACCAGTGGCTACAACACAGCCACAGGAAACGGACAAACGGTGCCTGCTGCTTTAGCCTCTGCCAGGGTTTTTGCTGACGCCGGTAGGCCGCAACCCCATACTGCTGCTACCAATGCCCTGATAGATAAGCTGCGGGATATTAACGACTGGAATCTTGGTGCGGCACTACGAGTGAGAGCCTCTATGTATCATGCAGAAATTCAGCATGACCTTAGTGAAAACTTGTTAAAAAATCTTCGTACCAACTACAATTTGTCGTTGATGTACGGCCTTGATTTCAGGGATTATGTGGTAATTCCTGATGGCAATTATTTTATCAACCCTGTAAAACCCGGAGACAACCTAACGTATAGTAAAATAGGTGGATTTCTGCAGGCCACTGAATATCTCTTCAACCGCAAACTGAAAGTAAATGCCGTGTTAAGGGTAGATAAGAATCAGTATTTTTCTGCTAAATTTAACCCGCGTTTAGCGCTTGTATATTCTCCCGCTGAACAACATAATATCCGTGTTTCGATTCAGCAGGGTTACCGTTTTCCGAGTTTATTTGAGGCCTTTTCCAATATCAACAGCGGAGGTGTAAAAAGAGTGGGAGGATTGCCGGTAATGTCAAATGGCATTTTCGAGAACAGCTATTTGCGTACATCTATTGACGTTTTTCGCGCAGCAAACACAAATGATGTGAATCGCAATGGTCTCACAACCACACAGGCTATTGAAAAAAATAAAGGTTTGCTGAAGAAGAATAGCTATACCTACCTGCAACCAGAACAGGTTAAGGGCATTGAAGCCGGATACCGCGGCAGTTTTGCAGAAAACAGGATATCGATAGATATAGATTTTTATTACAACACGTATCGCAACTTAATGGCACAGGTAGAAGCGAACATTCCGAGAACAACCAATAATGATAGTGTGCAGTATTATCTAAATAATCTGCAAGTGCAGGATCGATACCGGTTGTGGACCAACTCCAAAACTGTGAGCTATAACTACGGCAGTACCGTCGGACTGACCTGGATCCTTCCAAAAAACTACCGGTTAAATGGCAATGTAACCATGTCGAAATTAGATCGTAAAGACCAGAAGGATGGATTGGAAGACGGTTTCAATACTCCTGAGTGGATTTACAATATTGGCTTTGGCAACCCTCAGTTGTTCTCTCATTTTGGTTTCAACGTAAACTACCGCAGACAAAGCACTTACCTCTGGCAATCATCTTTAGCAACAGGCATGGTAAATGCGTACAGTACGGTGGATGCGCAGGTGCAATACACTTTTCTTAAGAGCAGGCTGAACGTTAAACTGGGTGGAACTAATCTATTGAATAAATATTATTATTCTTTTGTTGGTGGACCTTCTATTGGCGGGTTCTATTACTGTACGTCGACGATTGATCTTTTTTAATGAAGAGAAAATACTTAACCAGGATAACGGATCTCTTGCTGATAATAGTAATAAATGAAGGGCTTAAATATAATCTTTTATGTTGTTTCGTAGTTTATTTAAGCTTTTGTGTACAATGAACAAAACATGTATTTTGTGTAGTGTTGGTAACGAACACAAGATATTTATTACGCTCCACAAACTGCCTGACCTTTTCTACAAGTTTAGATGAAATTTACTTACAGTTGAACGAAGTAAATAATTGTGACTTAGTTTAGCAAAGCTGTAGATTACCTTTTAAATAAAGACTGTAGTTTAGATAGAAGCAATAGTTTTCAGGTAACTATCTTATTAGCAGAAACCAGTGGATAAAGGAAATTTAATAAGTTTAGCGATAACATGATTAACGATCCTGTGTATACTGCCGCAACAAACAATTGGTAAATGCACAAATTAATCTTTTGATTATCAACAACAATTTATTTTTACGTACTGCTAATGCTATCTGTTACCTGCTACCTTACTGACACATCAAACTAATTCAATATAGACAAATGAAGCGATGCTACACACTAAAATTGATGGGACTTTTTTTAATGGTAATTCTTTCTTGTTTTACACTTTATGCTCAAACAATAAGTTCAATATTAACTGACAATAAACTAAAAAATAAGCTTGACTCTACGATTGATCATGCTGCTAAAATCTACCTGCAAGACAATAACACAAATGGAATTTCTATAGGTGTTTATTACAAGTCAAGGAAATATACATATAATTATGGAAAAGCAAACAAAGGCAAACTTGCTTCTGCTGACAATTTTTATAACATTGGTTCGGTTGCAAAAACTTTTGTTACAACAATTCTCGCACAAGCAGTGGTTGACAAGAAGCTACATCTAAACGATGACATAAGAAAATTTTTACCAGGACAATATTCCAATTTGGAATATGAAGGAAAACCAATTCAGTTTGTTGATCTTGCCAATCACACTTCAGGTTTGCCATCGATATTTCATATATTTTCACCTTTAATTCGTGACAGTTTAAGAAAATTAAGTATCGCAGAACAAGTAGATTTTTATTCACTTTACAATGAGGACAGTTTACTCTCGGACCTTCATCTTGTAAATCCTGACACAGTACCCGGAACTAAGTTTCAATATAACAGCAGTGCAATGACGCTTTTAATTTTACTGCTTGAAAGAGTTTATCATCAGCCCTATGAAAAAATTGTAACAAGCTACCTAATGACACATTTAAAAATGTTTGGTACGAAACCATTCTTGTCAACCGAAGAAATTAAAAATGCAGTTCAGGGATATGACAACAATAGTAAGCCCCAACAATTTTCAAATTTAAAAGGCTTTTATTTTGGACCTACAATGAACTCTACAATTAATGATATGGTTAAATATATACAAGCTAACCTTGAAGAAAAAGATAAAGCTATCCGGTTGACGCATCAACTGACTTATGGAAAGGAAAATGGTTTCGGATTAGGTCTAGGTTGGATGATGGATATTTGCAGTAATGGTGAGAGATATTTTTATCATGATGGAAACACAAAAATTGGATACAATACACTTTGTACTTTGTACCCAATCGAAAGCTTAGGTTTTATTATTATTGCAAATGACACCATAAGCCAGGACAAAGTAGGCGAACTTGAAAACACTATCAAAAAAGTGCTAGACAAAAAGTGACAAAGGCAGCAGGCAACATCCGGTTTGCTGCTATGCTGGCTGACGAACATACTATCGTCGTTCTGTTTGTCAATATCAGCAGCAGTCCCAGCAGAACACTACAAATTTAACTTTAGTTGTTACCTTCATCATTTGAAAAATATTCATCTTTGGTTATCGGCTTGACAATATAAAATACCAGCCCATCGTCAAGCCTTAACTTTGAACGCAATGTTCCAAACTCGAGAGGAGAAGTGTTACTGCCGGATAGTAATACATAGTGAAAAAAAGGCTAACTATTATTGCTTGATTAGCTTAACCGTTATTACTTTCTTGCCTTTTGTAATCTTTACGAAATACATTCCTGGCCGGTATGCGCGTCCAAACTGGAGAACATTTTTAACCACCAGGTGTTCCCTCACTTCCAACACACGTCCGAATGCATCGGTGACTTCCATCTGCACCTCTTCGTCACTGGCAATACCCGCGAGCCTGAGTTGGAAGCTGCTTGTGGTTGGGTTTGGATAAGCCGTTACATCAAATTTATCCCGCCTTGAAGATTCAGCACCATTGTTATTGCCGGTACAAGCAACGGTGATATTAAAACAACATGAATCGCGTTTGCCGGTTTGATGATCGGTGCGCTCATAACAAACAGTGTAAACACCGGGCGACAGCATGGAACCACTCTCCGGCCCACTGTATTGGCTGTAGCTGACGAGCGCGCTATCAAACTCGGCGATAAACCTTGAGGACGCGTACCCAATATCGTTCCATTTATTGCCTTCGTAACCGTTAATATGCACATACGGTTCGATGATATCGTTGCTGGTTGGATCATTATAGTAATTGTTCGGTTCGCCGGGCTTCCAATATGTGTAGAATAATGGCTCACCTGTAATCCAGCCGAACTGCCCGAATTTTCCGGTGTTAAGCAACCCGATCCATAGCAACTCCTGGCGTTGCGGACCAACGAGATTATTCAGGATAAAGTTATTTTCAGATGCACTGGTAATGGTAACCAGGTGCCCGCCTGCATTTGCCGCGGCAGTTTTGGCAGTTTCCCAATTATAATTGCCTTCGGAGATATAGTAACCGTGACCATTAAACGCTCCTTTGAAGCGAAGCTTATCGCTCGTACCAATGTTATACGTGTCTGCAAAAAGATCTGCGGGTGACGGCCAGTTTACGGTAGCCTTGCAAGTGGCGGGATCCGCATAAATTGTCGTATCCCGGCCACAGGTAGCTCCGCTGATAACAGTGTCTGATCCACTCACTCCATATCCTAGCGTAAATGCTCCGTAAGATGTAAGAAGTTTTGATTCCACCAGGGTTGAGTCTTTCGCGCCGGGAGGAAGCTTGGTTCCATTCGCAGGCCTCCAGCTTCCGTCTTTATATTGCGCCACCACAACTTCATCAATCGAGGATGAGCCATTGATAACTTTATAAAATGGAAGTTTGACAATTGCATCAGCCCCGGAAAGTTTATCGACAGTCCAGAATTCCACAGCCGATACACCCTTTAATGGTGCCATTACATTCAAGTCAGCGTAACTATTATTCAGATAGGAAATTTGGTAAACAGAAGGCTCAACAGAAGACGGTGTTATAGTAAGAGGCCTGAAGAAATCATAAATGTGCTGATACCCTTTAGCACCGGTTGGAGTTACATAGGGAGCTGTTGAATTGGTTAACCTTCTAAAAGGACCCGCAATAAAACTTTCTGCATAATTACCGGTTGTTATGCTTTTTGCCGCGTCAGGATCATTGATGGTAATGATATTTTCGGAGGTAGTGTTAAGAGCTCCTTTCAATAACTCAAGGCGGAAAACAGACAAAGGTGATTTTAGGAAAACGCCTTTGTCATCGTACACATAACCATTATATGGTATGAGAGGCGTGTTAACTCTGAAAATGACATTTCGTTTGCCATTGTCTATGTTACCACTGCTCATGGTGATTGACTGCCCATTTGATAAGTAACCCATATACGAACGACTATAAACGAAATCACCGCCATTCATTTCCAACACAAATTTCGCATTGGCGTTAGTGCTTGAGCTGTTAGTAAAAAAAGTTCCGCCAGATTGAACTAAATCCCGGCTGATTGCAAGTGTTGAAGGACCCGTTGCGCCATCAAAGTTCTGTAACGAAAAATTTCCGGCTGTCTGGGTATAGAACGCCGTTTGAAAGCGATATGATATTGATGGAACAGAAGCTGTAGCAGTTGCAAGCGCTACTTTAGTGGTACTTCCGTTTATGTAAAAGTTACCGGTACTGAGAAACATCGAAGACGAGCCGTTGCCATTGCCTAACAATGTAAGTGTATAACCATTTGTATTGTTGATGAAAAGAGAATTAAAGCCACTGCTGTCTGGAAGGGCGAGAGTGGCGTCCCTGTCTTGTTCGTTTAGGTTTACGTATAAAGCCCTAAACTGTGCCCTTGGATTTGGGTACTTTATCTTATCCAATTTTCCATCGATGATAATAGAAGCGCCCGGGATTATAAGTACTACTGGCGGCGGATTGTATGGAACGTTTGCATACTGAACATAGTCCGGTTCAAAAGTGGCATTTGGTATTGAGGCGTCAGGGTTGCTTTTCATAATGAAACTTGACTGCAGCGAAAAATCCAGTGACGTCGGATCACATTCTATATAAGCGGAATTGGCACAGGAGTAAATTGAACCCCCGCTCCGTACCGTTAATTTTGACCCTGGTTCGGCTACCAATGTTGCACCGTGGCCGTTAGTGACCGAAGCCCTGCCTGCAAAGGTCAGCGCTCCATTACTTATTGAACCTATTGCCTGCTTAGCACCGCTGAGGATGAGTTTGAAAGACACATCTTCCGTGGTGCTGTCTACCAGGTTGGCAGAGTAGATAAACAACGAATTCAAAATGGTTAAGGTGGTTTTGGAACCGGTATAAAGCATAACCTTTTGACTATAAGTGTCACCGCCGGGCGAGCTTTTGGTGACTGTCAGGCTGCCTATCGTAGTTGAAACATCCATGTTGATGTTCAAGTCAGGTTCGTACAGGATGATAACGGAATCTGTGGCACCGGGAACCCCTGCACCACCAGGGCCGCCGGCAGTCGAAGACCAGTTATTACTGTTGTTCCAGTTACTGTTGGAGGCGCCCACCCAATACCTGGTAATTGTCGGTATCGGGTTGACTGCTCCGGTGAAAGTGAAGCCAGACAATATTCCTGTTCCGAGCGCGCTGGTAACGGTTACATCGCCTGAAGCGCCCGATCCCACCACCGCATTGATGGTGGTGGCATTTACTACGTTGAAGGACGCCGCATCGGTGCCTCCAAATCTTACCGCGGTTGTACCAATAAAGTTGTTACCCGTGATGGTTACCACCGAATTTGTTCCTGCGGCAACGGGCGTAAATGATATTATATTGGGCTCGCCCACCTTATTCACATAAACAGCGGTATTATTAGTGTTGTCATCCGCGAGCACGAGATCTGGTTTTCCATCCGCGTTTACGTCAATACTGCTCAAATGTTTCCGGCCGACCGATCCTGCTGCAAAATCAACTTTTGGTGCAAAAGATATATTGCCGGTAGTGCTGGCATTTCGCAAAACTGATAAAGCTCCTAATGACTGGTTAGAGACGGCCGCGTCTGGTTTTCCGTCCCCATCAAAATCTGCAACCGCCAGGGAGTAAGGAAAAGTTCCGGCTCCCAGTTCAAAGTCTGTCTTGCTTGAAAACAAAATATTGGTTGAACCGCTTGTTAACAGGTTTCTAAAGACTGACAAGGTGCCTGGATTATTGTTGTTTG
>CAXTDO010000254.1:0-7831 GCA_964242315.1 uncultured Flavihumibacter sp. | reverse complement strand
GTACCAGGTACTGGCTCTTATTGAGCGCTTCGGGCAATCCGAAAAATTGCGCGCAATCGCCGATAAAATCAGAACGCATGGTGATGGCCAGGTACACAGGCAGTGTTGTGTTGTCAGCCAACTCAAGCAGCATATTCACAAAATCAATCGCCTCATCTTTTTTGGCTGCATCTTTTGTGTCCATCGAAAAACGGAACAATTCTTCAAACTGATCAACCAATATAAAAACATTGGAGCGGTTCTCATTGAAGGTTGGCTGCAACAACTCAATGATGGTATCAACCCCCTCTTCTTTTATCTTTTGAACATATTTTTTTACTGTGGCGGGCGTAATATCTTTTTGCAGTTCATCTAAAATGGCTGCAACGAAATTATAAAGCGGCCCTTCGCCGGGTTTAAAAATAGGGATCATCCACTTATCCCTATCATTAACCAGGTAGCCGGCCTTCAAACCTGGAATAAGTCCCGCACGTATAAGAGATGATTTACCACAACCTGAACTTCCTACTATCCCCACAAAATGATGCTCATGTAACCGTTGCAATAATTCAATTGTTTGCTCCTGTCTTCCAAAGAAGAAAAGGCCCTCATCAACTTCAAATGGACGTAGACCGACAAAAGGATTTTCTGTTGTTATTGTACTCATGCCTCGCTTCCTCCTTTCATATTCTTTATAAAAGTGTCAAGCATTTCGGCGTTTAAATCAGGATTTGAACTGTTGTTCACAACGTTTATTTTTAAGAACCGTTGATTGAGTTTGATGTCATCATTCATCTTATTAGGCGGAGCCAGGTAAATATAAAAATCATCAATAGAATAATTATTTGTAATAATAAGTTGAAGGGCAGCACTCATACGCTCAAGCACCCACTCCCTTGCAACCTGCCCATACAAAAAAACCAGTTTGCTTACGAGGCTGATACGGTCGGCAAGCAGGTTGATATTTTTCCGCGGGTCGTCTTCCTGTGGATTGATATAGGGCTGCATATTATTTTTCAACATTGCCTGTCCTAAGGTAAATGCATATTGCTGATCACTGAAATGGGTGTCCAGTAATACTGAGATCTTTTCAGCACTTACCTTTTTTACCCTGCTTTGTTTTATTACTTCGGTATAATCGATGATCTGCTTTGTTAGTTCGCTCTTGTTACCACGAATAAATTCGAATTTATTTTCCGGGTCTGTATTCTTTTCCAGGGTTTGTAAAAAGTCACTGTAACCTTCTTCTTCTATGTTGTCCTTATCGAAATCCGAAGGAACCCACATTAACTTGAATGGTGAAAGCTCCAATGAAAGTTCTGCCTGTTTTTTAGGGTACCAGGTGTCCGTTCCTTCAATTTCACGACCAGGGAACTGATCAAGCAGATGCACAGCCAGGTCAGCTTTGGGTAAAACATGTTTTAATTTTTGTTCATGGGCCATCGCTTCTTCCGGCGGTGGTATATTAGTAATGATGCTGAACCCGTTTTTCTCCAATTCCGTAATTGTTCTTTTACGTGCAGTACGAAGTGAATCGGATACTTCGCCAAAATAAAGTGTAAGTCCATTTTTGGGAGTTGTGTCGTTTGGAGTGTCAGGCGATTTTATTAAAGGGTTGGGTAGGGAAGTATTTACAACCACAACCGGAGTTTTATTTTGTTCTTTGACAAACAATTCAAAAATGTGTACCAGGGCATCCCTGAGATCTTTTAATTGTTGTGCGAATGCAGGGTCTGCATAATGAAGCGGTTCGCCGAAGTCGTCTTTATCTTCTGACTTGTAAAATGGAAAGCCGGTTGCCCTGCCAAACTGTTCCGGTAAATCAGTGTATGGAATATTATTAAGCAGCACTTTTATCATGCGTGCATTGTCACCCACATTGGTTCCGGTTTTTTCGTTAGCGGATTTAGCATGAAAAAGTTCCATTTCCTTTTTACAATATTCTGATTGAAGATATCCTGGTGATAAAAGACTGATAAATATGGCTGAATTCCGGATGCCATCTTCTATTGTGTTATCAAACAATTTAGTACCGTCTAATTTTTTATTGTCCCACCATATTTTTACTGCATCCATCTTACCAATACGCTGTGCGAGTTTCAGGTTGAGACTCTGGTAAAAAAGTTCTATCCAGCCTTGTTCCTGGCCGGGCATTTTCATGTTATCAAGATGAGCGTAGCTAATAAAAATATCGAAATTATATCCGGGGATATAGGCCATGTTTTGTTTCGGGCAAAGTTTAATAATGCGAAATCACCCATCCTAATATAAGAAATATTTTATGTCGGGTCCAGAGGATTTTAATGGATTAAACTATTTAGCCGAAACTTCACAGCAAACACCAACCTTGAACCCTACTGGTTCAAACAGCTTGTGTGTTAAACCTATAAGGTCTTGAAGACCTTATAGGTTAACCATCAATTATTTTATAAGAATCATTAAAATAAGTTTTCTTATTGCGCGTTTCATATGCATCAAAGAAATATTGAGGTAAGATTTAACTAAAATCCTCCTCTCAAAAATGATCCTATGAAATTATTAGTTTTAGTATTGTTGTTTATCAGCACAAGTTGTGGCATATCAAAGAACTCGTTTGAACCAATCCAGGTAAATAGATCCGTGTTAACTTTAGATCATATAGAAACCAAATACAGGCGTTCTGCACCGGTGTGTTATATTATTTGGGTAGACTACAGAGGTATGGAATACCGCGAAGAAATGGAACACGTAGAAGATACTACTTACATGCGTAAAGGACTGATGTTTGCACAACTGCTGAAGAAATAAAGGGTACCTGATTTTATTGACGAAACTATGAGTCCGCTTCCTCCAGGAAGTGGACTTTTTTTATACAAATCTGTTTGTAATCTGCCATTTCATACTTACTGATTTTGCTGATATTTGAATAAATCCGGCCGCAATCTGTTAACTTGGTTCTATGATGACATCCGTCATCTTACGAAACAAGCTACACATGAAATACCTTTTTCTTTTTCTGATTCCTTTTATCAACGCCTGTAACGGTAAAGGCCGGTACGATACAATAATCCGCAATGGTGTAATTTATGATGGTAATGGCGGTGAGCCATTCAGGGGCGACATTGCTATAAACGCAGATACCATTGCTGCGTTGGGTAACTTAACCGGTGTGTCTGCCAGAGAAATCGTTGATGCAAAAGGAATGGCGGTAAGTCCGGGTTTCACTAACATGCTTAGCTGGGCTACGGAATCACTTATCGAAGATGGCCGTTCTCAAAGCGATATCAGGCAGGGCGTAACGCTGGAAGTAATGGGCGAGGGTGAAAGTATGGGACCGCTGAGTAAAAAAATGAAAGAACAATTGAAGCTTTCGCAAACAGATTTTAAATACAAAGTTGAATGGAATACGCTTGGTGAATATCTGAATTACCTTCAAAAGAAAGGCATTTCATGTAATGTGGCTTCTTTTGTTGGCGCTACTACAGTTCGTATTTATGTTGTTGGTGAAGATGATCGTGCTGCTACGGCCGTTGAGCTGGATAGTATGAGATTGCTGGTTAAACAAGCCATGGAAGAGGGCGCACTGGGCGTAGGTTCTTCGCTTATCTATCCACCTGCTTTCTTTGCCGGTACCGATGAACTGATTGCGCTCTGTAAGGAAGCATCCAAATACAACGGTTCTTATATTTCTCACATACGCAGCGAAGGCAACCGCTTGCTTGAAGCTGTGAACGAATTGATCAGGATCGCCAAAGAAGCAAACATTCATGCAGAAATTTATCACCTGAAAGCAGGTGGCCGGGCTAACTGGAACAAGATGGACAGCGTTATTAAAAGAGTGGAACAGGCCAGGACCGATGGATTGAATATTACTGCCGACATGTACACCTACATTGCTGGCGCCACAGGCTTAACCGCATCCTTTCCACCATCCTTACAAGACGGTGGATTCGGTGAGTTAAGAAAAAGATTGCAAGATCCTGCCATTCGTATTACCATGAAGGCTGCAATGAATACCAATGCAACCGACTGGGAAAATCTGTATTATGGTGCAGGCAGTCCGGATAAAGTGTTGTTGCTTGGTTTTAAGCAGGATTCTTTAAAAAAATATACCGGTAAAACGTTGGCAGAAGCGGCAAAGATGCGGGGTTCCACACCTGAAGAAACGGCAATGGATTTAATTGTTCAGGATAGCACCAGGGTTGGAACTGCTTTTTTCTTAATGAATGAAGAAAATGTAAAGAAACAAATAGTACTACCCTGGGTAAGCTTTGGCTCCGACGAAGGATCCTACACCCCGGAAGGCAATGTTCTTAAATCCAATGCTCATCCCAGGGCTTATGGCAATTTTGCAAGAGTGATTGGTAAATATTCAAGAGATGAACATTTATTGTCGTTGCAGGAAGCTATTCGTAAATTGGCCAAACTTCCTGCTGTAAATTTAAGGCTGAAGAAGAGGGGAGAGCTGAAAGCAGGTAATTATGCCGACGTATTGATTTTTGATCCTGCGAAAGTTAATGATTATGCCACCTTCGATAAGCCACACCAGTTTGCAACAGGAATGATTGATGTTTTTGTAAATGGTGTTTTGGTATTAAAAGACGGTAACCATACGGGTGCAACTCCGGGGCGATTTGTAAAGGGCCCCGGTTATAAGCAATGATAAAGTTTAACCCTTTGGTTGAGTGCTCAACACTCAATTAAATATTAGATTATGAACGCCAAATACAATAATATTCAGTATTCAATGCTCAATATTCAATACTCAATGAAATACCAACATCATTTTATTGAGAATTGAATATTGAACATTGATTATTGAACATTTTGTGCGTTAACAATATTAATATTACCTACTGCCCTTTTCCATCAAGGATAACCGGCGTGTTTCCTTTTCCCATAACGATAACTTTTGTATTGGGAGATTTGGCTATTTCCAACTGTGCTTTGATGCTTTCGTATTGTAATTGCTTATCGGTTAAACTTTCGCTGATGATGCGCTGGTAGTCTGAAATACCTTGTGCTTCCACACGCTTGCGCTCCGCTTCCTGCTTTTCTTTCTGAAGCACAAATTGCATTTTTTGTGCATCCTGCTCTGCATTGATCTTTTGCTCGATTGTAGCACGAACAGATTGTGGCAGCGTGATATTCCTTACAAGAAGATTTTCCAACAGTAACCCACGCTTTTGAAAATCAGTTTCTATATTTTTAAATATCCGCTGCTGAAATTCATCACGCTTGGATGAATACAATGCAACCGCATCATAATAGACAGCATTATCGCGAATTCTTGTACGGGTGATAGGTCGAACGATTTTGTTTTCGTAATCGGCACCTGTTTCCTGCAGTAATTTTGGAGCATCATCGGTAATAAGCCGGTACAGTACTGAAAGATCGATCGTTACTTCTAAACCATCGGCTGTTAAAACTTTGATGGCGTCATCACCAGACTTTGCTCCTTCATCGTGTACACCACTCATTGTATAGTTCTGGGTTTTAACATCCAGCCTTTCAATTTGCAATAACGGATTAATAAAATGCAGGCCGCTTCGCAATACATCTTTTTGAACCTTACCAAATAATTTTTTTACACCGATCTCACCCACATCGATCTGTATTACACAGGAAGTTAATACTCCTATCAACATAATTATTGCGCCAATACCGCGAATTGGATTGCTTAAACGCTTAAACCTTTCATCTGTTTTCGAGATCGCTCCCGCTACAAGAAATATTATGAAACCGAGTATTAAAATAAACATATACTTGAGTTAAAGAAATTAAAGGTAGATTATCCTACACTTAAATTTGATTAACAATGCAGCCGTAATAAATGTTAGCTTAATAAAAGTTTAAATGCCTGGGACCGCTGCCCGGCCCTGCTTTTACTAAATGGCAAAACCCTTCCCACGTAAATATGCTTCTATTTCTCTAACATTACTTGTTTGTAAGATATGCGATGCATCCACTAACTGATGAGGAGATACTTCCCATTTTCTAGCCCAGTAAATAATATCATTAACCTTTTTAAAATCTATCTCCAGACTCTTTTCTTCCCGCTTTACAATCGATTTAACTGACATATTATAGATTTAATCATATAAAAATAAGCAAAGTATTTACTAATACAACAGTTAAATATATTATCTTTATATATAGATTAATTACAAAAATTTATATATATATTTATTGTACACATTCAATCATATATTCCTAATTTGCTTTTATGAAGTTGAATTGATGAATAATATTGTTACAATAAATGCTTAAATTTTTTTGCTGTGAACATATTAAAACATAATGAGTTATTTATGGAGAAAGGCATAAAAATCGATTTTTTCCTTTTGAAGAAGACTGCAATTATCCTCCGTGCTTTAAACCACTTACTAAGGCAGCAAATATTTAATCTGCTGGAAGAAAATGGGAAAATGACGGTAAGTGAAATTTATGGAAAACTTCAGTTAGAACAATCTGTTGCATCTCAACATCTTGCAATCATGCGTCGCGCCGGGATTGTAAAGACGGAAAGAGATAAAAAATTTGTGTACTACAGACTGAATTATGAAAGAATTGCACAAATCGATAAATCTATAAAAGAATTACTTTAATTACCTACTTAGATCAATTTATAAACAAGCCTGGCTATTAACTCCCGTATTTTCTAATTTGTGGGTATTAGAAAATATCTTATGCTTTAATCTCCTCCAATAAACAAACGTTCTGAAATACATAATATTTTAATAGTGGCAATTTGAATTTTTTATCCCTACCTTAGTTGATCATGTTCTTCTATTACCGTTAAAAAGAGCTTTATGAAACCGGGCATTATAAAACTGAATCTGGCAGGAACTACAGTTCATGTAAATACAAACAGCATTGTTTACTATTATGCTAAACAATCAGATAATGGACAGGTTGTTACTGTTATGTTTCTTGCAAAAGGTTGGGGAATTGAGATTTCTGAAACTCCGGCAGAAATTGATGCGATGTTAAATGCTTTATAACATTAAATTTCTCAATATAAGTATAAGAAGCAGAAGCCATTCGTTATTATAGGTTTAAAAGAGCATGCTCTTCTTACTCCCTTGCTTCATTTCATGATAAAAAACGTCTTAACGGAGGTAACTCCACTTTCTCCATCCGATTGTTTCACTATATTTTCAGGAACAAAAACTGCATTCGATTGCCCTTTGCACAATCATGAGGAATTGGAATTAAGCCTTATCTGCAATGCGAAAGGTGCCAAGAGAGTGGTAAACGATGATGTAGAAGAGATAGAGGATTATGACCTTATACTCATAGGTTCTAACTTGCCACATGCCTGGTTTACTCACCATTGCAAAAGCAGGGAAATCACGGAGGTTACCATTCATTTTCACAAGGATTCTTTTGGCGAAAAATTTTTGTGCCATAACTACTTAGGCTCTATCCGTTCGATGTTTGAAAGGTCTTCACGTGGTATTGCATTTTCCCATGATACGGCGCAGCAATTAGCACCAAGGATTATTGAGCTTTACAAAAAAATTGGCTTTGATGCTGTTTTGGAACTTATGTCTGTTTTTCATGATCTTTCAACATCCTGCAATATGCGCGTTTTATCAAAGGCCGGTTTCAAAGCTAAAGAGCGCATTTATAACAGCCGCCGTATAAAAAAAACATTTGAGTACCTGAATAGCAATTTCAACAAAACGGTTTCGCTGGGAGAAGCATCCAGAATCTCCGGCATGTCGGAAGTTTCGTTTAGCCGCTTCTTCAAATCCAGCACGGGCGATACGTTTATCGACAGCCTCATTGCAATCAGGCTGCGTCATGCTTCCCGGATGTTGATAGAAACTACGCAATCTGTTTCAGAAATTGCTTACCACTGCGGTTT
>CAXTDO010000253.1:0-7833 GCA_964242315.1 uncultured Flavihumibacter sp. | reverse complement strand
GTGACCCAGCAGCAAACGGAGCCATCACACCATGTGTGTGGCTGGATTAGCGAGGCTATCCCACTAAAACCTATAAGGTTTTAAAACCCTCATAGGTTTGGTTTATGCGGCTTGCAATCTTAAACAATAACAACATGCTAACCTTTGCAATTGCTTTCTCTCAATTCTTACTGTCGTATCAGCCCAAAATTTCAGCAGATACCGTCTTCATGGCAGACCCAACCATCTTCTATAACAAAGGAACTTACTACCTGTACGGTACGGGCGGAAATTCTGCAAAGGGCTTTCTCGTATACACTTCCTCAGACATGAAAAGCTGGAAAGGACCCATGGGTGCTACCGATGGATATGCACTGGTGAAAGGGGATACGTACGGCACAACAGGGTTCTGGGCGCCGCAGGTGTTTCAATACCGCGATAATTTTTATATGGCTTATACTGCAAATGAAAATATTGCCATTGCAACAAGTAATAGTCCGATTGGCCCTTTCAGGCAGCAAAATATCAAACCCATTTCCGGGCCAGGCAAACAAATAGATCCGTATGTTTTTGTTGACAGCGATGGAAAATTATACCTGTATCATGTTCGGCTGGGAGGTGGCAACAAATTATTCGTTGCTGAATTGAAGGATGATTTGTCGGACATCATTCCTGAAAGCGGAAAGCAATGCCTTGAAGGAACGGAAACCTGGGAAAACACCACACACTCTAATACACCCATAACAGAAGGCCCGACGGTGTTGAAACACCGGGGATTGTATTATCTTTTTTACTCGGCGAACGATTTCAGAAATATCAATTACGCTGTTGGCTATGCTACCTCAAAAACACCATACGGCCCCTGGGAGAAGTATAAAAATAATCCTATCATTAATAAAGAAAACATGCACCGCAATGGAACAGGTCATGGTGATTTTATTGAAGGGAAAAAAGGCTCGTTTACTTATGTAGTTCACATGCACCGTTCAGACGAGGTTGTATCACCCAGGGTGACCGCCATTGTCAAGGGCAAATTCGTTCCTGATAAAAAAGGCCTTCCCGATAAAATGCAGGTTGATGATAAGAGCCTGTATTTTCCGTTGTTATTAAAATGAAAATTGTCTGAACTGTGATTAATTGATTTTATGAAAACTATGAGCTACTTCATAGTTTTCATAAAATCAATTAATCACAGTCCAGCCCATTCTCGGGGTTCAAAAATCTTCCACTACAAATTATTCCGTAAATCTTACTATTCTATAAATTCTGATTATGTTTGATATCTATTATAACAATTGCATATGAAAACACTTTCAACACGACGTAATTTCCTCTCTCATCTTGGCATCCTCACCCTCGGTCTGCCGCTAGTTGGCCGGTCAGGAATGTTAATCAACGATTTAAGAAAGAAAGGTGATATTAAATTTGGTTACTCTGCCATAACCTGGGGTGGCAATGATGTGGCTGCTATCAAAGATATTTCATCGCTTGGCTTTACAGGCATCCAGCTTCGTACCAACGCGTTTACAGCGTACGAACAAAAATCTGACGAACTGAAAAAATTGCTGAACGATGCGAAGCTCGATCTGGTAATGTTTTCCAGTGGGAACGCTGATATCAATACCGGTAAAGATGATCAGACCATTGCCACACATGTGGCACATGCAAAGTTTGTAAAATCACTTGGTGGTAAATTCATCCAGATAACAAACGGTTCCCGTCCGAAAGACAGGGAACCAACAACAGAAGAACTTACAACCTACGGTAAATTGCTGACTGCAATCGGTAAGCAAACAAAAGCGATCGGTATCCAAACAACGTATCACAATCACATGGGTCAGTTAGGACAGAAGCCGGAAGAAGTGGATACGATCTTAAAAAATACCGATCCTGCCTATGTAAGCTTTTTGCTGGATACAGCACACTACCAGCAGGGCGGCGGCGATCCGGTGGCTGCCATTAAAAAATACAGCAAGCGTTTGAAAGCTTTGCATATCAAAGATGTGGTTTCCAAACCAACGCCCGAGAATAGCGGGGGCTACCAGTTTGTAGAGATCGGACAGGGCCGTGTAGATTTTCCCGGAGTGTTTAAAGCTCTTAATGACGTTGGTTTTAAAGGTTACGCAATCATTGAACTGGATGGTGTTCCTGATAAAGCGAAGACGCCTTTGGATTGTGCCGGCATTAGCAAGGCTTACCTTAATAAGTTGCTTAAGAATGTTATAGCCTAGTTTTTTAACCACCAAAGAAAATTGTCTGAACTGTGATTTATTTGATTTATTGAAGACTATGCACTGATTCATAGTCTTCAATAAATCAAATAAATCACAGTTCAAAAAAAAGCAATGGATTCACTAATTTTATTTCCATAATTCATTTCCGATGTGCGCTTCATACGAATTGAAAAAATTACTTGTTGTATTGGTCCTGTTGTTTTCGTTGTTTAGTTCAATTGCCCAGAAAACCGGCATATTCGAAGGCCGTAGCGACGTCGGCGATGTGCTGCATGCCGGCACTGTAAACTACACTAAAGACAATCAGCAGTACGAATTGTCTGGCTCCGGTGCAAACATCTGGTTTAAACATGACGAGCTTAACTTCGTATGGAAGCAGATGAAAGGCAATTTCATCTTACAGGCCCGTGGCGTTTTATTGGGAAAGGGTACAGACCCGCATCGTAAGTTCGGGTGGATGGTACGTACCAGCCTGGATTCTACCTCGGCAATGATTTGTGCTACCGTACATGGCGATGGCCTTACCTCCCTTCAATATAGAAAGGCAACACATACTGATGTTGCCGAAACAAGATCGTCTCTCAAAGGCCCTGATGTCGTTCAGCTTGAAAGAAAAGGCACTACCTACATCATGTCTGTTGCCCATTACGGTGAGCCATTCGTTACGGAAAATATTTCTGATCTCAGCCTTGGGGATGATGTGTATGTTGGACTGTTCATCTGTGCACACAATAAAGATGTTGTTGAAAAAGTTTCATTTGATAACGTCAGAATTATCGTCCCTGCTAAAGAAGATTTTGTTCCGTACAAAGATTATATCGGCAGTAGCATTGAACTCATGGATGTTAACAGCGGCAACCGGCAACTAATATATACAGCTCCTGAATCTTTGCAGGCTCCCAACTGGACAAAAGACAGCAAAGCGCTTATATATAACAATAAGGGACTGATGTACCGGTTCGATCTCGCAAAGCGCACACCACAGGTACTGAACACAGAACCCGTTAATAAAAATAATAATGATCATGTAATTTCTTTTAACGGAAGGATGCTGGGATTGAGCGCTACAGGTGCAGATGCGAAAAGCGGCTCGCTCGTATTTACGGTTCCTATTGAGGGAGGAAAACCAAAACAGATCACACCTACAGGCCCTTCCTACTTGCACGGATGGTCGCCGGACGGAAAATACCTTGTTTTTACAGGACTAAGAAATAATGAATTCGATATTTATAAAGTTCCCTCCGGTGGTGGGGAAGAAGTGCGTCTTACAACGGCTTCGGGTCTTGATGACGGTGCTGAGTTTAGTCCTGACGGTAAGTTTATTTATTTTAATTCTACCCGTTCCGGTACCATGCAGTTATGGCGGATGAAAGCTGATGGAAGCGCACAGGAGCAACTCACCAATGATGAATACAATAACTGGTTCCCGCATGTGTCGCCCGATGGCAGATCTATTGTATTCTTATCTTTTACAAAAGATGTTAAGCCCGACGATCATCCGTTTTATAAACATGTGTACCTGCGCATGATGGCCGTAAATGCGAAACAACCAACGGTGCTCGCTTATTTATATGGTGGCCAGGGATCCATAAACACGCCATCATGGTCGCCCGATAGTAAGCAGATTGCTTTTATTAGTAATTCGGATTAGGCTATCAGCTTTCAGGTATCAGCCGTTGGCTCTATTTGTAATTGGTAAGCGGATATGTTTTTATTTCACTTTATTAAAGTTGCCTGATAACGAACAAATTGACATTAAGAATCTACATTAATAACATAGCTGATAGCTGAAAGCTGACAGCAGACAGCCAAACTTTACCATATGCAACGATTGAAATTTTTTTTCCTGCTGGTCCTCATTATTACCTGTCACGCAAGTTTTGGCAGAGTAGTTTTTCCTGCTATCATAGGCGATAAAATGGTTTTGCAACGGCAATCTGTAGTGCCGCTCTGGGGAACCGCAAGTAAAAACACCGCTATTACCGTGCAGACATCCTGGGATAAAAAGTTCTACAAAACCAAAGCCGGCGCTGATGGGAAGTGGAGGGTACAGGTAAGCACACCGGCAGCAGGTGGTCCATACATTATTTCCTTTAATGACGGACAATTGACAACTTTAAAGAATATCCTTATCGGCGAAGTATGGCTTTGTTCAGGTCAGTCTAATATGGAAATGCCGGTGAAGGGATTCAGGAACCAGCCGGTATTAAATTCCAATGAGATTGCCACAAATTCCGAGAATCCCAATGTAAGAATATTTATTCTAGAAAAAGCCTTGTCGAGAACGCCTCTCGACACCTGCAAAGGTAGCTGGGCCGAATCGAATGCAGCAACTTCCCGGCAGTTCAGTGCGGTTGGTTTCCAGTTCGCACAGATGTTACAGGAAAAACTTAAAGTGCCTGTCGGCATCATTGGTACCTATTGGGGAGGTACTCCTATTCAGGCATGGATGGATGAAGCCAGTCTTAAAGCTTTTCCTGAAATGAAGATTCCTAATCCCGGCGACACGGCCAGGCTGTCACCAAATATTCCAACAAGTTTATACAATGCCATGATTAACCCTGTGGCAGGCTTCGGTCTTAAAGGGTTTCTATGGTACCAGGGAGAAGCTAATGTAGGCAATTATATGATTTATGAAAAGCTGATGAATGCAATGGTTAGCGAATGGAGAAAGAAATGGAATATTGACAGCGCCTCTTTTTATTATGTGCAGATTGCACCCTACGCTTATGGCGCCGATACGGCGCGCAGGTCGGCATACCTTCGTGAATCGCAGTTGAATGCTGCCACCAGCATTCCCAATGCAGGTATGGCCGTTGCCATGGATGTAGGCACGCAGCGTAACATACATCCGCCCGATAAAACTGCCGTAAGTAAAAGACTGCTGTACCTGGCGCTGGCAAAAACCTATCACAAACCTGGCATCGTTTATTCAGGACCGGTATACAGATCAATGAAGAAAGACGGCGACAAAATTAATATTGATTTTAACTATGCTGAAAACGGCATCACGTCTTTTGGAAAGGATTTGTCCAACTTTGAGATCGCCGGCGCCGACAAAATATTTTATTCAGCCACCGCCAAAATCATCAACACCGGTGTAACCGTCCAAAGCGATCAGGTAAAAGACCCTGTGGCCGTCCGTTATGGATTCAAAGATTGGGTGATGGGAGACCTTTATAATAATGAAGGCCTGCCTGCTTCTTCTTTTAGAACTGATAACTGGTGAGAGCGTGTGACTAAGGCGAGATAAACTTACAAAAGGGGGAACGACCTGTGAGGTTTCTAAAAACCTCACAGGTCTGAAATACGGGTTGTGTCCTGCTTCAAGACCTGTGAGGTTTTTAGAAACCTAACAGGTCATTCCCTCTTTTGTAAGTTTTATCACTATGACCAAACGATTGATTAATATTTAATTAAAACTTATGCTCTTTCGAATTTTGTCCCTATCATTTGTACTTCTATCCATTGCATCCATTTCTTTTCGCTATACCGTTTCTGTATCGTCAACAGAAAACGCACCACCTGGTATGGATACGGAACAAAACCGCTTTACCAAAGTAGTTCTGGCTCAAAAGCTGGAGGAGCCCATGCAGTTTGATTTCTTCAAAGACGGCAGGATTATATTTGCCGAGAGGAAGGGTAAACTGAAAATGTATAATCCTGCTACAGGTAAGGTTGCTGTAATTGCCCGCATTCCGGTAAGCACAAAATATGTAAGTAAACAGGGAGCAGTAAGCGAAGCCGAAGACGGGCTGCAGGGCGTTATCCTTGACCCGAATTATGACCAGAACCATTGGATATATTTATACTACGCTCCCCTCGGCGGTGACCCTAAAAACATACTTGCCCGTTATGAACTTCGCGGTGATGTGCTTGTGGAAAGCTCAAAAAAAGTAGTGATGGAAGTGTTGGTGCAACGTGAAGAGTGTTGCCATGTAGGCGGTGGGATGTTGTTTGATGCAAAGGGTAATTTATATTTAAGTACGGGCGATAATACTTTCTCAAGGTCTTCCAGTGGTTTCACGCCTATAGATGAACGCCCGGGGCAGTATCCAAGAGATGCACAAAAATCTTCAGGTAACACCAACGACCTGCGTGGAAAGATCCTTCGTATTCACCCGGAGCCTGACGGCACTTATACCATACCGTCAGACAACCTTTTTCCAAAGGGCACCGCAAAGACAAGACCCGAAATTTATACAATGGGTAACAGGAATCCATGGAGGCTCACAATTGACAGCAAAACCGGATGGTTGTATTGGGGAGAAGTTGGGCCTGATGGAACCTATGACACCGTAGGACGTGGCCCAAAAGCATACGATGAGTTTAACCAGGCAAAGCGTGCCGGCAACTATGGCTGGCCTTACCTGGAAGGTAATAACCAGGCTTACTGGTATTATGATTTTGCCACCGGCAAATCCGGCGACCGCTACGATCCGGCCCACCCTGTAAATCATTCCCCCAACAATACCGGCTTAACAGATCTTCCGCCTGGTGTGCCAGCCATGATCTGGTATCCGTATATCGTGTCAGAGGAGTTTCCTTTGTTAGGAAGCGGAAGCCGCAGTGCCACCGGCGGCCCTTTTTATCACCGTTCGGATTTTAAAAATCCCAGGCGCCCTTATCCAGCCTATTATGAAGGCAAGTGGTTTGTAACGGACTGGGCGAGGGGCTGGATCAATGTAATCAGTGTTGACGACGATGGAAAATATAAATCCATGGAACGTTTTCTTCCCAACGAAGTGCTGCGTGGCCCTATTGATATGGACTTTGGTCCCGATGGAGATTTGTATATTCTTGAATATGGCAATGGTTATTTTACAGACAACCCCGAAGCGCAACTGGTAAAAATTGAATACAACGCCGGCAACCGGAAGCCGGTGGTACAGGTGTCTTCTGATAAAAAAGGTGGTGCGCTTCCTTTTAAAGTGCAATTATCATCGTCAGGCACTGCTGATTATGATAACGATGCGCTTACTTACGAGTGGAAATTATCCGCCAAAAACATTCCGCTGAGAACGTTTAAAGAAGCAGACCCCGTCGTTACCATTTCCAAGCCCGGAAAATATAGTGCAACATTAACCGTTACAGATAGCAAAGGTGCAAAAAATACGAAGTCGCTTCAGTTAACAGCCGGCAATGAAGCCCCGGTAGTGTCTTTTGATTTCAACGGTGCCAACAAAACTTTTTTTACTCCTAATGAGGCCATTGATTACAAAGTATCGGTAAGTGATAAAGAAGATGGTAGTCTTACCGATAAAAAGATTCCTGCCTCAAGGGTAGCATTAACCATAGACTATCTTTCAGAAGGTTACGATATGGTGGTGATAGCATCAAACCAGCGAAGCGTGGATAATTCAGTACGTTTTTCGGGAGCCCAAAACCTGATTAACAAAAGCGATTGCAAGGCGTGTCATAATATCGCTACAAAGTCGTTAGGTCCTGCGTTTACAAGGGTTGCGGAAAAATACCGTACTGATGCAGGCGCTTTAGACAGGCTTTCAAAAAAAATACTGTCGGGTGGTAGCGGCGTATGGGGTGATGCGGCCATGCCGGCGCATCCTGCAATACCAATTGGTGATGCAAGGTCGATTGTAAGATATATTCTTAGTTTAGG
>CAXTDO010000252.1:0-7855 GCA_964242315.1 uncultured Flavihumibacter sp. | reverse complement strand
CGCCGTTTCCGCACATGCTGCTTTCGTTACCATCCGAATTATAATATTTCATTTCAAAATCATAACCCGTTTTCACGTTTAACAGCATGAGTCCGTCTGCGCCAATGCCGAATCTGCGGTCGCATAAGAAACTAATTTGTTTACGGGTAAGAGAGTCATATTCATTGTCGCGGTTATCCATTATTACAAAGTCGTTACCGGTTCCCTGGTATTTAAAGAAGTGGATATTCATGTAAGTAATCTGTTGAACTGGGAAATTACGATAATTGTCTGAACCCTTGATGGAAGTGATGAGATGATAACAATCAATACACCATTCAACGGTCAAGGCCGGTAATCACTTCAAGTGATTGTTTAATAAGTTTCTCCATCGAAGCATTGGCATCGGTAGAGAATTCTTTTGCGATTCTGTTTGCTACAATAGCGTTAAGGCTGAGACAATGATGCCCTAGTAACTTTCCCAGTCCGTAAATGCCGGCGGTTTCCATTTCAAAATTAGTGATATGGTGTTGTCCGAAGCTGAAATGGGTTAGCCTGTCTATAAGGTCGGGATTGCTAAGTCCTAAACGCAGCACACGCCCTTGCGGACCGTAAAAACCAGGACAGGTAACGGTTATGCCATGATGAAAATCTTTGATAAAATGTTTCAGCAGCGACGCGCTGCAACTGCTTATATAAGGATGAGCAAACTGGTTGTGTAACTGTGTTTGTGTAACGAAAGATTGCACCAGTTGTTTTTCCTCCTCATTATTTTCCTGCCGGTAAAAATTAAGCAGGTTGTCGATACCTAGTCCATGTGTAGAAGCCACATAGCTGTCTACCGGAATATTTTTTTGAAGTGATCCTGAAGTGCCGATGCGGATGATGTTAAGCGTAGTGAGTTCTTTTTTGATGGTTCTGCTTTCAAAGTCGATATTCACCAGGGCATCGAGTTCGTTTAATACGATATCAATATTGTCGGTTCCGATGCCTGTTGAAACTACGGAAATCTTTTTGGTTCCCAGCCATCCGGTATGGGTAACGAATTCGCGGTGCTGGGATTTTGTTTCAAACGTATCGAAGTGTTTGCTAACCTGCCTTACACGGTCGGGATCTCCGACGGTAATTATGGTAGTAGCGAGTTCTTCAGGTTTTACATCGAGGTGGTACACCGCGCCGCGGGAATTGATGATAAGTTCAGACTCGGCAATGCGTTGCATGATTGAATATTTATTGTAATTTAATACAATTGTACTTGCAAGGAAGGATAAACCAATTTTACCGTTTATTAAAAATATCCTATTTTGCACCCTCTCAAAAAAAGGTCCTGTGGCCGAGTGGCTAGGCACAGCTCTGCAAAAGCTTCTACAGCGGTTCGAATCCGCTCGGGACCTCCACATTAATACGTAAATTCTCTAAAAGCCGCTCCAGTAGCGGTTTTTTAATTTCTAATTCCCTAAAATTTACCGAAATACTCCTTAAAACGTTACATTTGTTTTACAAATGATTTACCCTTGAACAAGTACTCGGTAAAACTATTGCTTGCTAAACATGCCGTAAACAAAAACGGCTTCATGCCTATTTATCTCAGAATAACAATCGATCGCAAAACTTCTTATATCTCCACTGGCCATTATGTCAACCCCAAAGCCTGGGATGAGAAAAACGAGACGGTTAGAGACAGCCATCCCCAGGCATCAACCATCAATGCCGATATTACTCATCGCAAAACTAACTTGCTTAGATCCATTGTTGAAACGAAAATCAAAGATCAAGGCGTCACATCGGCTGAACTTAAAACGAGCTCTATCAGCAAAGCTGATTTGCACAATATATTTGAATTTAAAGACCAATTCGTTAAGGAAGTAAAAAACAAGAGAAAAGCAAACACCCTGGAGAACTACCGGAAGCATGCAGATAAGCTGGAGCTTTTCCATGGCAGCCGGTCACTGAACTTTGAAGATATAACGCCGGCATACCTGCAGCGGTACGAAGATTACCTTAGGGAGAACGTTGGAGCAAATTACACTCACACATTGTTTAAAACCCTTAAAGCTTTCTTTAACGCAGCCAGGCGAAGAGGTCTGATTACTAACTATCCATTCGCAACTTACGAGAACCCGGTCTATACGGCTCCTAAAAAAGATTATTTAAGCCTTTCAGAGCTGGCTGCCTGGGAAAAATATACGGACGAGGTCCAGAATCCGGTTTATAAACAGACTGCAGTTTACTTTCTCCTGGGATGTTACTCCGGGTTAAGGATCTCCGACTGGATAACGTTTGATATAAAAACCCATGTTGAGGGAAACTGGCTGAAATTATATGCAAAGAAAAACGGTGAGCTCGTTGTCATGCCGATCAACCGGCCACTGGCCAGGAACCTGGAGAGGATCGCCCTCCTACCCCTTACCATCGAGGAGCCTACAATCAATGAAAAGCTAAAGAAAATTGCTGCAAAGCTTGGCATCAAGAAACATATTACTTCCCACACTGGCCGGCATACATTCGCAATTACCATGTGCGCTGAGCAGGGCGTCAGTTCCGAAACATGTGCGGAGCTGATGGCCATTACTATAAAAACCTGCGTTGATAATTATTATAAGGTGAGCGCCCTCAAAATTAAAAATGAAACCATGGCTGCATGGAAGGATCTGAAGTGATCAGTTCAATTCTACCTCTATGGCCGCGACGGCCTGCTTCAATAGTTCGATCGCTTTTTTGGGAGGCTTCCTGGAGATAACATTACTAAAGCCAAAAACGTAGTCGGCGCTGGCGTCGGCAACCCTGCAGGCCTCTTCAATTTGTTCTACTGTAAACTTATGAGCGCCGGAAGTTATACGACTGAGATTGGCATAATTGTAACCAAACAGGTCGCATGCTTCACCTTTAGTTCTTGCTTTACCGGATTCAATTATATAGTCGATCAGGTCAAGCATTCTGGTAGTTGTGATATGGATTTTTGTGTTTGCCAAGGAAGGATTAATTTTATATATTACTAAATCGTCTTTTGTATGAGTAAGTTGTCATTAAGCTCTAACGCTATAGTGGAAGCCAAGATTGAATGTTTGAAAATTGCAGCAAACAACCCACACACACAGTATGACCAGGTCAGTGAAGCACGAAAAATGTTTGAGTTTATAATTGAAGAGGTAACGAGTGAACCGAAACCTACTCAACCTTAACCAATGCTGCAACATAAATATCTAGCTGTTTAAATTCAGTGCCTCTTTCATGATACCAAATGCATTGCGCTTTAGAATATTTTTCCATGCTTTCGTTATATATTTTTTCAACAGTCATAATAGGGCCTTCAAAACCTATTAATTGAACTTTGTCGCCTGGTTTAATTTCTTCATCTGCCATTTGTATGTATTTAAAGGTTATGCAATCGTTGTTGGTGCCTGGTGATAGGTTAGTTAAAAATTTTTACTATTTTTCTTTTGCCAGTGATGCCGATTAGTACTTCTTGAGCTCCCAATTGAGAGAATCAACAATTGGATGCCATTTCAATACTTGTTTTAAAAATCTTTCACGATAGTATTCGATTGAGTCATAAGGCATGTCATATTTTGATTCTGATAATTTATGCTCCGATCTAAGAATTTGACTTTCTTTCATACTGTTGATGGTCTTTAACCTTAACTCCGCTTGTTGTAAGCTATCAGTAGCGATTTTTAATTGATCAACAATTTCTGCTTTATTATTTTTGCAGGAAGCAGACAAGATAATTATCAATATGAGTGAACTGGAAGCACTTTTCATTAATTTTTTTTTGCTAAGTACAAATACTCGTTTTGTTAAGGTATTACTAACAAACTTGGTTTTTACTAATTTTATTAGTTAATTTACTCTTCTCCTTTATCCCTAGATTTACCCTAACGAAAACTATTGAGATTATCTAACTTTGCTGTCATGGTTCCATGTACTATTTGTTCTCGCCGGGCTTCTTGCGTTTTCCTGAAGTATCCTGTTGAGAGGCGCCTTTCGATGTGTCCTTATCTACCAAAGGCTCCGTTGCAGCCCGATGCTCTTCCAGTTGAACAAACACTTCTTGAAGTAGATCCTTCACTGTTAAAAGCACATCTGAATCTAAATTAATCCTGGCGACAGTTTTTTCAAGAAGTGCTATATATTTTGCCCTATAGTCAATTTCGTCTATACCTTTTTGACTTATACTAGCAGCGTAAAAACTGTCGCGAAACTTAAAAAACTTACTTTTAAGAACTTCCAGCGGTTCTAAGTACATTTCTACTGGCAACCCTTGAAGATATTGTGGATTTATATGAGCCTTATCCTTAGCTCTTTCTACGAAAGTATCAGTTATATCCTTCCTGCCATTTAACAAGTCCGATAAATACGTCTCGCCAACACCAAGAAAGAAAGCGACTTCTGATTGTTTGGCTGGAAGGACCTGCTTTAAATTATCCACAACGTTTTTCAAAAATCTTTGATCATTCATTAATAAAATCCTCTTTTTATTTTTTAAATACGAATTCTAATAAAAAATAAGAATTCTTATTAGAATTCTAAAAGTTCTCATTATATTTGTTATACAAACCTGTTCAGAACAAATATACTAATATGAAACTATCACTCACAGCCCTGGAACAAATAAATAACTCCCGCTCAAGAATGGAGCTTGCCCTTGTAATGAACGTAACTGAAAAGGCAATATATAATGCCATCACTCTTAATAAAAATGACGGGGTCCTTACCAAAGCTTCTGTGATAAAATTCATAAAAGAAAAAACCGGGTTATCAGAGTCGGAAATTTTGACCGAAGCGGTCGAGGCAGCAAACACAGTACAAAATAGTTAATTGTATACCCCTTCGCAATAACCGTTATGTGGTATTGCACTCTTCAATCTTTTGCCATGTCAACAGAAAATGCAGAAATAATAAAACGCCTGGAACGCATTGAAAGGCATCTGGCTGTAAAGCCGAAGTCTACCTGGGTTAAGGTATCAGTTATTCAGGAACTCACCGGATGGAACAGCCGCTTTATGGAAAAAGCTAGAATCAACGGCCTGGTAAAACAACGGAAGAGCGCTAACGGAATTGAATATCTGTTGGAATCAGTCAATCCTATGTTTATCAAAAAACAATAAGTTATAAAATCTTTCTACGGTTTAGGGTTTTAAGGGTTAAGGCCGGGGATGTCTATCCCTGGCATATTTTAAAAATCACTTTCTATGTCTATAAGGAACTTTTTCAAAAACATCATCTGCTACTTTCTCTGCGGCTATGAAATTGAGTTCAGACTTAAAGATCCGGATACGCAAATGAAGGTGGATAAGCAAATGATATCCGCCAAAATAAAGACCGTCGATAAGGTAGAAGACCTGGATGAAATATGGAGCATGTATAATGCTTTTGAAACGAACTATGGTAACCACAAGGATATCATAAAGACCCTTGCTGAATTTCGGCAAAACATTAAAGACAGACGGCTTTCCATACTATTCAATCAAAGCAAAGTTCAATAACATGGCAGCACTTCTATTCATCGGTTTCCTGATCGGCATTGTTGTGAAAGCGCTCGAGATCTATTCAGAGCCGCAGCGGTTAAGAAAAAAACACGCGCAGCAGCGCCGTAATAATGAACCCAAATATTTTATACGACCCAATAAGTCTTTTAATAAAAAAGTCTCCAGCGACAACTGAAGACTTATAAGAATCAGAATTCATAACCATTTCAAAACAAAACTATGGCAATTATTGCAACTAACAACGGAACCACCAGGGAATTAATTCCTGCTGGTAATTACGTCGCCCGGTGCTATCAGATGATACACATCGGCCAGGTTCAGGAGGTGATCATGGGTACTTCAAAAATCCTTAACAAAGTTCGTATCGGATGGGAGCTTCCTACGGAGCAAAAAGTATTTAAAGAGGAAAACGGTTTACAACCTTTGGTAATCTCGAAAGAGTACACCCTTTCCATGAATGAAAAATCTAACCTGCGTAAGATGCTTGCGTCGTGGCGTGGAAAAGATTTTTCTGAAGACGAGGCAAAGCAGTTCGACGTTACCAAACTTATTGGCGCTCCCTGCATGCTCAATATAATTCATAAGCCTTCCGTAAAGGATCCGTCCAAGATATATGAAGAAATTGGCAGCGTGTCTCCGATGCCTAAAGGAATGAAGCCACCCCCCCAGATTACAGAAACTCTTATGATCGACTATGACAACTTTAATGAAACAGCATTTAATGCATTGCCGGACTTTATAAAGAACAAAATGATGTCAAGCCTGGAATACACAGCCATGAAGAATCCTGCATCCACACACATAGAGCAGCATAATGAAAAGAGCCTGGTTGAAGATGATGACGGGCTTCCCTTTTAGAAAACTCCAGGCGTTAAAAACACTTTTTAAATTATTATAATATTGGAAACCAGATACCTTCTTTGCGATGTTTATTCAAACTTATATTATGAAAAGTCTTATGGGAAAAAAGGCGATAAGGTTGTATTGATCTCAACAAGAGGTGACATAGCAATTGTTGAAAATCAACAGGCTGAAAGGTTTTCAGTGAATGTAAAAAAAATATCCCTGGAAAAGGTAGCCACAATAATCGAGACTGTTCCTCCAGTCGAAACAAAACAAAATTTTAAACCGGCACCAGTAAAGAAGCGGAATACAACGCCCGTTAAAAAGCAAAAAGCTGTGCCGGCTAATCAAACAAACCTATTTTAAAATGAAACACCTAATAACAGTTCTCACTGCGATCGTTGATGGACGGAAGAAATTCGTCAAGCTCGGTGACAAACGCGATAATCAGAAATTCACCATGTCTTATGTTAACAACGCTGATTTCGCTTCTGACTTTGAAGATGAAGACCAGGCATTGAATGCCATCCGGAACATCCACAATCCGTTTGAGCGGGAGCTCGCTGTTGAAGGCGTGATCATCGATCTTAAGCCAGAAAAATCAATTAATTCAGGATCGCTTAAATAAACCATCATGAATACCAACCAGGAAAAATTTGATCTATGGTGCATTGTTGAACTGTTCGGCCATGCAAAGATTGCTGGCCGGTGCACTGAACAAAATGTTGCAGGCACAAACATGCTGCGTGTCGATGTGCCTGAGACTACTACACAGCCGTCATTTACCAGACTGTTTGGCTCTGGTGCCATCTATGCCATTAATCCGGTTGATGAAGCAACTGCAAGGCATTATGCCAGCAAGCTGCAGATTCAGCCTATTGACAGCTGGAACATCAGCGAATTGGTTAAGAAGCATAGCGCACTTGCATTGGCTAATCCTGCATCATCCAACGACGATAATGATATCGACGATGACGACAATGAACCGATCCCGGAAGATTACTATATCAAATAAGCCGCTATGCCTTCCGCTTCCATCCTTGATGACATATTGAAAGAATTAAAGGCTGCCAAGAAAAAGCACCCACGCTGGCCGGATCATATCTGCGCCCAGGCTGCAATAGTGTGCGAAGAGTCGGGTGAACTGATCAGGGCAGCCCTTAATTATAAATATGAAAAGAGCGAGGATCCTGAAGCCGAAGAAAAGCAACGCCGGGAACTGTATAAAGAAGCTGTTCATACTGCAGCTACCGCAATAAGATTCTTAGAAAATTTAAATTATTAATTATGGCAAAACCAAATAAAGTTAAAGACCTGTTGCTAAATGCCAGTGATGATACCAATGTAGCTGAACAGGCTGCACCGGTTGAAACCGCACATGCCCAGTTCAAAATGATACCGCTCAGAAATATAAATGCAGATCCCAATCAGCCCAGGAAGTTTTTTGATGAGCATTCAATGACAGAATTAAAAAAGTCTATAAAGCAAACCGCTTCCATCCTTGATGACATATTGAAAGAATTAAAGGCTGCCAAGAAAAAGCA
>CAXTDO010000251.1:0-7887 GCA_964242315.1 uncultured Flavihumibacter sp. | reverse complement strand
GTATATCTGCTGCCCTAACAATAACGGCAACCACATTCCTTCATCGGCAAAACTTCTGAATATTACCAGGCAGAAAACGGTGGTTGCAAGCAGTTTCCTGCTAAAAGTATTTCTTAAATTTAAAGACATGTTGATCTTGCTTAAATGTTGATTAGATAACTTTGGATGTTATGAATATATCTTCTTTAAAAGAATTAATGCAGATTAAAATTTTACAATTTCATTACTTTCCTGGTAACCTTAAAATCAGTTCCACCGATCTGTAACCAATACATGCCTGCAGGCAAATTACCGGTGGAGATATTAATCAATTCATCTCTTCCGGTTATTACTACTTCTTTGCTATTTATCAATTGCGCTGCAGCATTCAATAAATGAACACTGATTTTAGTGCCCGTTGGATTTTTTACAGATACCGTCAGGTTAGCCTGAACCGGGTTGGGAAAAATCTGTATCAAATTTTGCCTGTTTTCCACCACAGCACTTTTTATTACCGTGTTTCCATCAGACAATAACATAATGTCCGGATCAAAAATAACCGTATCTGTTTTAAATCCCGGGTTTAGCCAAAACTCTTCGCCGTTCTTTGTATTGTTCAATACCATCAGGGTATCCCTTCCTCCGTTTTGTTTTAGTAATACAGGCACCGGCATTTCAAAAAAAGCCACCGAAGGATGGGAAACCGTTTGATTTAGTGTGATTTTGATCCAGTTATTCCTGTTTATAGTCCAGTGAAGCTGGTAAGACGGAAAGCCTTCACCTTCATACCAGTCTTTAAAAAACTCCGAACAGCTTTGTCCGCTCGCCTGCTCAAGGTTTCTTATCAGGTCTTTGGTACTGGCCGACCGGTATGATACCAACGGATCGTTAAGGTATTGGCGAATGGCCCGGAAGAATAAAGAATCGCCCAGGCGCCAGCGTATCATACGAAGCACACAGGCGCCTTTGTTGTAGCTCAGGCGCGAATCGAAAATGCGTCCTATGCTTGAAGTATCATTTACTTTCATAGACCCGCCCGGGACACTTGTCACAAACTTCCTGTTTCTTTCTACATTGGCCATAAGTGTAGCTGGTTCAAAATTTTCCAGATAAACAATTTGGGCATACGAAGCAAATCCTTCATTTAGCCAGATGTCGGTCCAGCTATTACAGGTAACCTTATCGCCAAACCATTGATGCGACAGTTCATGGGCCGCAACCTGACTTTGACTGTTTGTGATGAAGCTATTTGTCTGGTGTTCCATTCCCCCGCCCCAGCCAAACTGCGTCTGGCTATAACTTTCTTTTAAAAAAGGATAGGGCCCCCATAAAGAAGAAAATTTTTCAAGGCATTCCCTGGCAACAAGGGTTGCATTCCTGAAATCAACGGTATTGGCACGATAAGAGTACATTTTTACCGGCAACATGCTGTTATTTATTCGGGCACTGTCTTTTTCCACCACATAGTTTGTGATGGCTACCGCAACAAGGTAAGATGCAATAGGGTATCGGTGTTGCCAGTGATCTGTCTGTTTTCCGTTTCGCTTTGTTTGATAAAGGAGCAGACCATTTGATGAGCTGGAGTATTGGTCAGGATAAGTTACCACAATATCAATGGAATCGGCTTTGTCATCAGTACCGTTCTTGCAAGGCCACCAGTCTTTTGCGCCATAAGGTTCGGAAAGCGTCCATAGTACAGGTGTGCCATTCTGAACAGAGGTAACAAAAGAGCCTAATCCTTCATTTGGTGGAATTCCCTGGTAATATATCGACACCGAATCTTGCTGATTCACCGGCAGTGTTTGGGGAAACCTGATGGTGAGGTTATTAGCCGGTGTTTGCTGATAGCTTATTGCCTGCTTTCTGAAAATTACGCTATCTACCGTAAGACCGTTATGCAGATCAAACGTTATGGTATTTGTGGCGACAGTTATAGAAAAATAAGAAGTAACCACGCCCCTGATATAACGCACCGCCGGATCAAGATCCCATTCGCAGCGGTAATATGTTACATTAAAATCAGCCGAAGCCATGGAATTGCCGATCCTTAGCGATTTTTGAAAGTTTGTTGCCGCTTTCATTTCAGTTTCGGCTATCTGTGTAGCCAAAGGCAGGTGTTGCTGGGAAGCAGCAGATAAAACTGATAATAAAAGGACGCTAACAATCGTATTCTTCATAGGAATAATTGGTTGTTCATTTTAACTTATCCAGAATACGGTAAATATTAAACATTTAGTATGAAAAATTGTAACTTTTGATGGTATGACGTTATTTTTACATCGATATGGCTAAGTGGAACCGGAACGACAACATCAATTTCTTATCAAAGCTTACTCCCAGAAGGCTCTGGAACGCTACACAGGTACTCAGCAGTTACTATATAAGTAAATGGACGGGCAAACCGGTTCAGTGGGGATATCCCATTTCAATTTCATTTGAACCAACTACTTCCTGTAACCTGCGTTGCCCCGAATGCCCAAGCGGTTTACGGGCATTTACCCGGCCTACCGGAATGCTTCAAAAAGACTTCTTTAAAGATACGATCGACCAGTTATATAAAGACCTGCTCTACCTCGTTTTTTATTTCCAGGGCGAACCCTTCCTCAATCCCGGATTTCTTGAAATGGTAAAATACGCGGCTGCCAAAGGAATATATACGGCAACCTCTACCAATGCGCACTATCTTAATGATGAGAACGCCAAAAAAACCATAGAAAGCGGACTCGACAGGCTGATAATTTCCATTGACGGAACAACCCAGGATGTATACCAGCAATACAGGGTAGGCGGTAAGCTCAACAAAGTGATCGAGGGCGCAAAAAACATCGTCAAATGGAAAAGAGCCCTTAACAGCAAAACGCCCTTCGTGTTCTTTCAATTTTTGGTAGTTAAACCAAATGAGCACCAGATTGAAGACATAAAAAAACTGGGCAAAGAAATAGGAGTGGATGATGTATGGCTGAAAACAGCCCAGGTGTATGATTATGAAAATGATCCCAACAGCCTGATTCCAACCATAGAAAAGTACAGCCGGTATAAAAAAAATGAAAGCGGAGCAATGACTACCAAGAATGAATTAAACAATCATTGCTGGCGTCTATGGCATGCTACCGTAATTACCTGGGATGGACTGGTAGTGCCCTGTTGCTTTGATAAAGATGCGCAACATACATTGGGTGATCTTAAAGGGAAACCTTTTAAAGAAATATGGCACAACGAAGACTATATAAAATTCAGGAAACAGATGCTGCAAAGCCGTAAAAGTATTGACATATGTGCCAATTGCAGCGAAGGAACAACCGTTTGGAGTTCGTAGCCAGGTATGGGGTATGGGGTATGAGGTAAAAAACTATTACGTTTAAAAACATATTGTTCTTCCTCATACCCCATACCTCATACCTGACACCTTAACATTCATCCCATCATCATGACTATTGATAAAGAAATCAATCAGAAATATTTTACCAACGAGTTTCAGAAATCTACTATCAACCTTATTTATACCTACAACTGGATAAATGAAAAGATGAAGGAGATTCTTGACAAGTTTCAGATTACTTCCCAGCAATTTAACATCCTTCGAATTTTAAGAGGTGCCGGCGAACCGCTTTCTACCTTACAGATACGCCAGCGGATGCTGGATAAAATGAGTGATACCAGCAGGATTGTAGACAGGATGATCATAAAAGGACTGGTAAAAAAAGTGGTCAGGTCAACCGATAAAAGGCTGGTAGACGTAACACTGGCAGAGAAAGGAGAAAGGTTACTGGAAAAAATGGATGAATTTCAGGATGAGATGGATAGCATACTTAAAAATCTGTCTGAAGATGAAGCACGAACACTGAACAGGCTGCTTGATAAGATAAGGAATGCCTGATGGGCTATTAGCTATCAGCCGTCAGCTATCAGCTATCAGCTTAGAAGAAAGCATCATCTAATGTAACCTTTGTGAAAATTCCGAAACTGTATACCTATGAAAAAATGCTGTTTATTAGTGTTTCTTTTTTGTTTGATTTCAGTGTATAACGCATCTGCACAACCAAAGTATGAATTCCGGGGAGCATGGGTGGCTACCGTTACAAACATCGATTGGCCTTCCGCAGGCAATTTCAATTCAGACATTCAGAAAGAAGAATTTATTAATTTACTGGAAATGCACCGGCGCAATGGCTTAAACGCTGTTGTTGTACAGGTGCGCCCCTCCACAGATGCTTTTTATCCGTCACCGTTTGAGCCCTGGAGCGAATGGCTTACAGGCAGGCAAGGGCTACCTCCTTCGCCCTACTACGATCCTTTGGCTTTTATGATAGCTGAAACGCACAAGCGCGGGATGGAATTCCATGCCTGGTGTAATCCGTACCGGGCTGAATTCAGTATCGGCAGATCATCCATAGCAGTTACTCATGTTACCAAAATTCATCCCGAATGGTTTATAGCATATGGTGGTAAGCGATATTTTGATCCCGGCAATAAAGAAGTGCAGCAATATGTTACCGCTGTAATAAGAGATATGGTGAGAAGGTATGATATTGATGCCGTTCATTTCGACGACTATTTTTATCCCTACCGGGTACCTGGCGAAGAATTACCTGATGAAGCATCCTACGCAAAATATAATAACGGTTTAAATAAGGACGACTGGCGAAGAAGCAATGTAGATTCAGTTATACTATACCTTAGCCAGGCTATTAAAGAGGAAAATAAATATTGCAAATTCGGGATCAGTCCGTTTGGCGTATGGCGCAATAACGACAAGGATATAGAAGGCAGCAACACTAAAGCCGGCCAGACAAATTATGACGACCTGTATGCAGACATCCTGTTATGGCTAAAAAAAGGGTGGATAGATTATGTTACCCCTCAACTTTACTGGGAGTTCGGACATAAACTGGTAGGTTACGAAACACTCATTGACTGGTGGAGTAAACATGCTTACGGGCGGCAGCTATACATTGGCCATGGAATTTACCGGGCGTTTGAACGAAGCAGCCCCGGCTACAAGAATCCACGCGAATTACCCAACCAGATTAAAAAGCTGAGAGAATATCCATCGGTACAGGGAAGCGTTTATTTCAGCAGTAAATCTTTCGTTCGTAATCCGAACGGTTGGAGCGACAGTCTCCGAAACAATTATTATAAGTATCCGGCTTTAATTCCACCTATGTTATGGATAGATAGCATCAGGCCGGTTAAACCAGTTGTTCAAAAGCAATCGGACACTGTTTGGACAATATCGGCGCCTGATGAAAAAAGAGTAAAATATTTTATTGTGTATAGCCTGCCTGGTGATCAGGCACAGGATACCAATGCATCATCTCTATTTGAAATATTACTCCCGATCATGAATAAAGCCGTTTTCGATAAAGGTAAATATGCAGTGCGCTGTAAGAATGGTTGCGCTGTATCTGTAATGAACCGGAACAACCTTGAAAGCGATACGGAGATGTTGAGGTAGGTGGTGGTTTTAAAACTTTTATTGCCTGGCAGATGTTCGACCAGTTTTTTAAACACAGAGGGCGCAGAGGAAGGAAACACAGAGAACACGGAGGCCCTCTGCGTCCTCTGTGTTTCCTTCCTCTGCGCCCTCTGTGTTTAAAAAACTTATAATGTCGGGTACTATCCTGGCTCTTAAACAAACTTTCATCCTTTAATATTTGCACTTACCTGTTTTTATTGCTAATTTGACATCTTTATAGCAATTTTGAGAGCGAAAAATAAATTATGCCCTCCCTTTAAATATTATCCTTTCCTATCGTATATATTTATGAGTTGATGATAATTAACCTGTGCAAGCTTTTTAACTAACTGTTTTATGCGACTACTTATTTTAATCCTGACTTTAGGTTGCTTTATGCAACTTCATGCTACCACCTATTATTTCTCAACTTCTTCGGGTAATGATGCCCGGTCGGCTACAGAGGCCCAGAATGCTGCTACTCCCTGGAAATCGCTTAATAAATTAAATGCCATTTTTGGTACGTTGAACGCGGGTGATGTTGTTTTATTTAAAAGAGACGAGGTTTTTGACGGCTCATTTATCGCCAGCCGTTCAGGAAGTTTAAGCCTCCCCATTACGTTTGGGGCGTATGGTACTGGCGCAAAACCAATTATCAATGGCCTTACCACCCTTACAAACTGGGTTAATACCGGTGGTGGAATATGGGAAAGCTCTTTTAGTTCCGGTTCGATGGTTAGTACGGTACTTATGAATGGAGTGTTTAAAGAGATTGGCCGTTATCCCAACATGAATACCACCAATAAAGGATACCTTAACTTTGAAAGCTTTTCAGGCAATACCTCCATCACGGATAACGAGTTACCCTCCTCTCCTAACTGGACAGGGGGTGAAGTGGTTATAAGAAAAACCCGCTGGGTTGTTGACAGGAACCAGATCACCAGCCATTCCGGCAACACCATTTATTATACTTCAGAATCAGCCTATGGCGCTGAAGCCAACTTTGGTTATTTCATTCAAAATCATCCTAAAACGCTGGACGTTGAAGGTGAATGGTATTATAAAAAGAATGAAGGTAAACTTGGCATCTACCTTCCTTCCGGCAATCCCGGTTCTTTCAAGATACAGGCAAGTACTGTGCAAACACTTGTTTCTATTATTAATCAAAGTAACCTTACTTTCGAAAATCTAAGCTTCCAGGGTCCTAACACCGCCGTGTTTGACATGATAAATGCACAGCATATCCGTATCAACTCATGCGATTTACTTTTTTCGGGAGTGAATGCCATTAATGGAAAAGATTGTAATGATCTAACGATAGAGAACTGTGATATCAATCAAACCAATAATGTAGCTCTCAACCTCGACAACTGCACCTACACCACTATAAAAAATAATAAGATAAATAATAGCGGAATAGTACCGGGTATGGGTAAAGGTGATAGCGGTTCCTACGAAGGCATCGTTATTTCCGGTGACAATGTATTGATCGATCACAATTCAATCGAAAACACCGGGTATATAGCGGTTACGTTCAGAGGTAGTTACAATGTGGTGAGCAATAATTTCATCAATAATTTTGCATTCGTAAAAGATGATGCCGCCGGTATATACTCCTGGAATAATCTTGCAGGGGCAGGTCCTACTTACGGATTAAAAATTACCAATAATCTTGTGCTGAACGGACTTGGCGCGCCTGAAGGTACTATATGGCCAGGCTACAGGCCAGCCAGCGGAATTTACATGGATGACAACATTGCCAATGTAGATATAACCGGTAATACTGCCGCTAATTGCGGCCTGTATGGTATCTACATACACAACTCGTATAACATTAATCTTCAGAATAATTTATTTTATAATAATTCAAGCCAGGTAGTGTTGACTTCTGACGAACACGCCCGGCAAAGCCCGGTAAGAAATGTAAATATCACGAATAACATAATGGTGGCGAGAGAGTATTACCAACGGGTAGCCGAATATAAAACTTATCAGAACGACCTGGCACAGTTTGGCAATTTTGATAATAACTATTACGCCCGTCCGGTTGATGACAACCAGGTGATTTATCCGTCATTCTTTGTCAACGGAAGTTATGTTGAAAAAAGCCTTTCGCTGGATGAATGGAAAGCGCTTTATGGAAAAGATGCCAATTCACACAAGTCACCTGCAACAGTTAGCGGCGCAGATCACATTCGTTTTGAATATAATTCAACTTCTTCTACAAAAACGATTGCTCTTGACAAGAGTTATATTGACTTGAAGAATCAAACCTACAGTGGCAGTATCACACTTGAACCGTATAGTTCCATCATACTGCTGTCGCCTACAACTATAGTGGCTCCTCCGTCTACCGACTGCCAGGGTACCGGAAGCGTATTTCGCGAGCAATGGAATGGTATTCCCGGTAATGAAATAAGCAGCATTCCATTGAACAGCACCCCAAGCAGCAC
>CAXTDO010000250.1:0-7897 GCA_964242315.1 uncultured Flavihumibacter sp. | reverse complement strand
CCCCTTGAACGGAGGTTTATCTAAGTGGTCATGGGACTTTGGAGATGGAACAGTGTCAACCAGCCAAAATCCTTCGCATGTGTACTCCGGTACCGGCAAATATCTCGTTAAGCTTGGTGTTGAAACAACCACCGGATGTAAAAACAGCACTTCCACTACTATTAATGTTAATACTGTTCCCAGGGTTAATTTTGGAATTCCTGAAGTGTGTTTGAATGACCCATTTGCTGCTTTTACCGATTCTTCCACCATAAATGATAATTCGGCCGATCAGTTTAGCTACCTGTGGAATTTTGGTGATGCCGGTGCCGGAACAGTTAACCCTAACACTGCTACTTTAAAAAATCCTACCCATAAATACAACTCAGTAGGTGTTTATAATATTAATCTTAAGATTACTTCAAAAGACGGATGCACTTCGGATACAACTAAAAAGTTTACCGTTAATGGAGCTATTCCTAAAGCGGATTTTGCGGTAAATACAACCGGTCCGTTGTGCAGTAGCCAGGATGTCACCATTAAAGATCAGTCGTCAGTTGACTTTGGGAATATCACGCAGGTAGAGGTTTACTGGGATTATAGCAATGATCCCACTGCCAAAACTATTGATGATGATCCGGTTTCGGGCAAAGCGTATATTCATAAATATGCAGATTTTGGTACGCCCGCTACTAAAGGTTTTCAGATTGTTTATATTGCCTATTCGGGTGACAGCTGTATGCAACAGCAAAGCAAAACGATTGTTGTTCAGGGAAGTCCTGCAATAAAGTTTGATACCATTTTACCGGTTTGTCAGGACGTGCCCGCCTTTCAGGTAACTGCTGCACGTGACCTATTTGGTTTTTCAGGAACAGGAGCCTATAGCGGTTCCGGCATTTCACCCAACGGGCTGTTTAATCCTAAACTTGCAGGTGCCGGTAGTAAAACCATCACTTATCTTTTTACCGCTTCCAATGGCTGCAGTGCCAGTGGAAGTCAAACAATTACAATATATCCGGCACCTGTGGTTAATGCCGGGCCGGATCGGACGCTTTTGGAAGGTGGGGCGATAACAATAGCCGCCAGCGCCAGTACCAACAGCACTTATTTATGGTCTCCGGCTATAGCTATAGATAATGCCACCATTCTTACTCCAAAAGTATCGCCTGCCTACGATACCGATTATAAATTAACCGTCACTTCCTCAAACGGCTGCAGTGCGTCTGACGAGATGAGGGTAATAATACTGAAAGACATAAAAGTGCCCAATGCATTCTCACCTAACGGCGATGGCTTTAATGATACCTGGAATATTCAGTTCCTGGAGTCTTATCCTGGAGCCACTATAGAAGTATTTAATCGATACGGTCAACAAGTATATAAAGCAATTGGTTATAATAAACCGTGGGATGGCCGTTATAATGGCAGTATATTGCCATTCGGAACTTATTACTGGCTTATAAATCCAAAAAATGGAAGGGCCGCAATAAATGGCTCCGTTACTATCATTCGTTAATTAAGATGCTGTGAGATGAAAAAAATTATTTCACTTATAATGGGTTGTAGCCTGGCGCTTTTGCTAAAAGCACAGCAGGAGCCGCATTATACGCAATACATAATAAACCAGTATATCATCAACCCGGCGCTTACGGGAATTGAAAATTACACCGATGTAAAACTTAGTCATCGCCACCAGTGGGTGGGATTACAGGATGCGCCGGTTACCTCTTATGTTACCATTAATAAACCTTTGGGAAAAAAGGATGACAGAACTACCGCCACTTCTTTTGAGATGCCGGGAGAAAATCCGAGAGGCAGGAATTACTGGCAGGATTATGAAGCAGCAAAACCACACAGCGGGGTAGGGCTTAAAATTATAAATGACAGAACCGGGCCATTAAACCGCTTTGCCGGTTACCTGAGTTACGCTTATCATATAGGCATCAGCGCGAAGACAAGCCTGGCCGCTGGTTTTGAAGCCGGTGTTCGTAGTATCAGCCTTGACAGGAGCAAACTTGATTTCGGCACTGCCAATCCTGTTGATCCGGCCGTATACAATTCAGGCGAGATCAACCAGCTCAAACCTGATTTAGGCGCAGGCCTATACCTCTATTCCGCCGATTATTTTTTGGGTCTTTCCGTGCAGCAAATTATTCCGCAAAAAGTTTATTTCTCGGACCTCCGCCTTAAAGCCGACGATTCAAAACTGGTTCCTCACATTTTCGCTACCGCGGGGTACCGGTTTTTTCTCAATGATGATTTTAGCGCCCTGCCTTCGGTAATGCTGAAATTCATTCAACCTTTGCCTGTTCAGTTTGATTTGAATATGAAGGTTCAATACCGTGATCTGCTATGGGCCGGAGCCAGTTACCGGTTGAAAGACGGATTTGCAGCGATGGTAGGATTGAATGCATCTAATACCTTTAACATTGGATACTCTTATGATTATACCACTTCACGGCTAAATACGGTAAGTAAAGGTACTCATGAAATCGTTCTGGGATTTTTGATCGGAAATAAATATGGAGACTTGTGCCCGAGGAATGTGTGGTGATAGGCTATCAGCAGTCAGGTTTCAGCTATCAGCAAGAAGCTTATTAGTCTATGATCCGCTGATAGCTGACAGCTAAATATAAACAATCACCTTTATTTTCTTAACCTGCTTCTGTATTTCTCTTAATTCTGTTTCAGCACCTTTCCTATAATTTTCCTGTTGCTGCTGCAGTTCGGTTTTGATGGTTTCGTATTGCTGCTGCAGCGCCTTGTAATTATTCAACTTGTCATATTCCTGTTTTAATGAATACCTCATGCGTTCTGTTGACGCTTCATTAATTGAATCTATGGTCTCATTATAAATCTGCGACCAGTTCAGATTCTGCAATGATCGCTGCAATTCCTTTTGCAATTTAAGCACAGACGCTTTACTGAGTTTTTGAAGCTTAGCTATCTTATTCCAGTCCAGCTTTTGAATTGCCTTTTGAGCCTGAGCCAGCGACGAATTGGTAGTTTGATTGTTATGTATAGCCGCTTTAAGTTTTAAAAGGGTGCTATCTTCTGTACTGAAATAAGAATAACTTGAGTTTGGTACAAACGGAAAGTCTTTTTCTTTGGCATCTTCCGGAAGTTCAGGATCTTTTTCCTTAATTGAAAAGTTTTTATTCTCCCGGATGTTTGATTGAAGCAGTGCGAGCGTAGGCATGTCGTCGCCATCATCCGAAGCCGCCGTAGAAACGGGCAAAGCAAGTAAATCTTCTTCAGCATTGTTTATGTCAGCAATGGTATCATCGGAAGCAACATCAGTACCTGGTTGGGGGTTTTGAATTTTGACCTGGTTGGTATTGCCGGAGGAAATAATATTGGCAAGTGAACTTCTTTCATAAGCGCTGGTAAATTGCCCGGGCGTAAGTTTCTTACTATATGTCTTTTCTGAATTTTGCAGTGTGCTCTTTCCTGGATTAAGCAGGGCAAAAAAGCACAACAACCCGATTGTTAAAAAATAAGCTGTCAGTCTGGATCGGGACTGCGGATATGTTTTTTTCAGTCCCAAAATTCGTTGAACCCGCTGCAGCAAAAATTTCTTATTTTCTCCTGCAGCGGCAATGGCCAGGGAATAGGAAGCCGAACGGCTTTGTTCCAATGAAAGCAGGGCAGAGGCATACTGATATGAATCAAAACGAAATTGAAGAACCCAGTCATCACAGCTTTTTTCTCTTTCCTCTTTGATGGATTTTATCAGCAGTCTTGCAAAAGGATTAAAAAAGAACAGTATTTCTATGGTTGCCGTATAAAGATTTACTAAATAGTCGTTTCGCTTAATATGAGCCAGTTCATGAAGAAGGATTGCTTCCAATTGTTCGGTTGACAATTGATTGATACATGCAACGGGAATAAGTATTACCGGTTTTATAAAGCCTATTACCATTGGAGTGTCTATGTATTCAGAAATCCAAACCTGTACTTTACGGCTGATGGCAAGATGTTGCGCCATTTTCTGAACATATAAGCGCCATTCCGGTTTTATTTTACTCAGCCCCTTTGTTTGAACAGTATGGAAGTAAAAAAAGAAACGAAAGAACCGGATAAAGAACCCTGCTACTATCAGCAGGTAGAATATCGAAAAGTAGGATAGGTTGTTTTCAAGGAATGTTTTTACAGTCGCGTAAATATTAAGGTACAAAAGAAGGCCTGAAAGAAAGTACAAAGAAGTTACCGGACCTGATGGGTCGGAATAGGTGAAGTATTGAAATAGAAGTCCTGAAGCGAACCATGCAAATCCTGCCGAGATGAGTACCAGTGCAAATCCATGTTTAAACGCCGGGGAATACTTTTTTCTTGCATTAAGAAGGAGTGTAAATAACAGCCAAAGTATTCCGACCTGCCATAAACTGTTTAGCAAAGTCCAACCGAAAGCTTTCAGAAAGGGTGAGTGGGTCAGGGTTATCATGTCACTGGTTTTTAAGGTCGTTCAATAAGTTCTGTATTGCATCGAGCTCCTCCTTAGATGCCTTATGATTACCAAGCGCCTGTATTACCAGTTGTGTAGATGAACCGCCAAACAATCCATCGATCATTTTGCCCAGCAGGTGTTTTTGAGTTTTTTCTTTACTCACCGCAGCCTGATAGATATGTGTTTTTACAGAAGCGTCTCTTTTTACCAGTCCTTTCTCATTCATGATCTGCATGAGTTTAAGGGTGGTAGTATATCCTACATCTTTGTTTCTGGCTAACTCTTCATGCACTTCCCGAACACTTGCCAAACCTCTTTGCCATAGCACTCCCAAAATTTCCAGTTCGCTTTCTGTGGGTTTTATATACTTTGTTGTAGACATACGGGAATAAATTAGAACACTAATATACGATTACTTTCGTAATGACAAATTATTTAGATTGGAGTTTTAGGTATAGTTGTAATTAACCTTAGAGTTTTTTTAACCGCAGAGGACACAGAGGAGGAAACGCAGAGGAACCCTCTGCGTTTCCTCCTCTGTGTCCTCTGCGGTTAAAAAAACTTTCCGTATTACCGGAATATAACACGTTCATTTTACGATTGCCGTAAATCAGTATTCATAAGCTAAACTATTAGCTTAAATCTTTAATGATGTTGTTTTATATTTAGATTTGAAAACTTGAAGCTCTAAGCCTCAGGGTAACAGCGGATTGCTATTTGTAACCAATAAATCAATTTCATGAAAATTTCATTAATTGCCTGCCTGCTATTTCTTTGCTTTGATGGAAGGTTCGAGAGTAAGCCTACCGGGAAATGGATTAAGCTTTTTAACGGAAAGGATTTAAAAGACTGGAAAATAAAAATCAAAGATCACCCGCTCAACGAAAACTTTGGAAATACGTTTCGCGTAGAGAACGGGCTGCTTAAAGTAAGCTACGACCAGTATGACGGCTTTAAGGAGCAATATGGTCACATTTTTTATAAGCAAAAGTTTTCCGCATACCTGTTGGTAACCGAATACAGATTTGTGGGCGAACAGGTTAAGGGTGGTGCCGGATGGGCGTTACGAAACAGCGGAGCGATGCTTCAGTCGCCGGCTCCGGAGACGATGGAACTAAACCAGGATTTCCCTATTTCATTGGAATGCCAGTTGCTTGGCGGAAATGGAAAAGATAAAAGGTCTACGGCCAACTTGTGTACACCGGGTACGAACGTAGAAATTGACAACAAACTTTTTACTCCTCATTGCATAGATTCAAAATCGAAAACGTATCACGGAGACCAATGGGTAAGAGTATCAGCGCTTGTGTTAAGAGATTCATTGATCCGGCACATTGTGGAAGGTGATACAGTGCTTGTGTACAGCAAACCACAGTACGACGGCAGGGATGCCTGGGTTAAAAAGGCAGGTTACAAAGATGGTGCCCTGATAAAAGAAGGGTATATCTCTTTACAAAGCGAAAGCCATCCCATAGAGTTTAGAAAAGTAGAACTCTTTGATCTGGAACCTTATATGAACAATCCTAAAAAGTTACAGGATATTATCCAAAAGTTACAGAAGGAAACCAGACAATAGTCAACTGATATTCTTCAGACAGACTAAGTTCGTATCTTCATCATAACCGGGAAGGATATACTTACAGCCATGCCCGGTGCATGCCATATGAGATCATGTAATTCTGTTCAACTTATCGGAGCGTTTATTATCCTGTAACAAGAGTTCCCGACAAACGACCCTGATCAGTTTCAACAATTTAAGAAAACAGCTATATGACAGCAGAACAACAAAGATTAGCAGTAAATGCCGGCAACAACGTTCCTCTTGAACAATGGGGACCCTACTTAAGCGAACGGCAATGGGGAACTGTCAGAGAAGATTATGGTCATTATGGTGATGCCTGGAATTACTTTCCTTTTGAACATGCTCATTTTCGTTCCTACAACTGGGGAGAAGATGGTTTGGCAGGGATTTCTGATTACTTTCAAAATCTGTGCTTTGCCCTCGCCTTATGGAATGGCAAAGACAGAATCTTAAAAGAAAGGCTGTTCGGCCTGGGCAACAGCGAAGGCAATCATGGTGAAGATGTTAAAGAATTGTACTACTACCTCGATAACACGCCTACACATTCCTACATGCAGTATTTGTATAAATATCCGCAACTTGAATTCCCCTATGAACAGCTAAAACAGGAAAATCTTAAACGTTCGAAATATGAACAGGAGTATGAAATACTGGATACAGGAATTTTTGATAACAACCAATACTTTGACGTTACTATAACCTACGCTAAACAAAATTCGCAGGACATATACATAAAAATAGACGTCCATAACCGTTATAGTCACACTGCAGACATAACGGTACTTCCTACACTATGGTTTTATAACCGGATAAGTAATTATGAACCTGGTAAGAATGCATTGATAAGTTATGTAGATAAAGCATCAGTGAAGGCAACGCATAGCAGGCTTGGAACTTACTACCTGTATTTTCAACCGGCGCGCGATCTCTTGTTTACAGATAATGTCTCCAACCTTCAGAAAATAACCGGTGAAACTAATGAAAACATTTTTGTAAAAGATGCTTTTCATGATGCTATTATAGAAAAGGAAAATCTTGCCGCGCTTCGCAAAAGGAAATCAGGAACAAAATTTTCGCCTGTTTACCATTTAAGCATAGAACCGGGAAAGTCAAAAACCATTTACCTGCGTTTAAGCGACCAGTCCATTAATAACGCCTTTGTAACAGGTTTTGAAAATATTTTTGTTACACGCAAAGAAGAAGCGGATGCTTTTTATGCTGCCATACTACCCTCTAATCAGGAGCCGGAGATGATTAAAATACAGCGTCAGGCCCTGGCAGGATTACTATGGAGTAAGCAATATTATCACTATGATGTGGAAAGATGGCTTACTACAAGTGACAATATCACTCCGGTTAATCCGGGTAAATTGCACGGCCGTAATAATGAATGGAAGCACCTTAAGAACCAGGATATTATACTGATGCCTGATAAATGGGAGTATCCCTGGTATGCCGCGTGGGACCTGGCGTTTCATTGCATTCCCATGGCTATGCTGGATGCGAATTTTGCCAAGCACCAGTTGCTGCTGATCATGAGAGAATGGTACATGAAACCCGATGGCCAACTGCCCGCTTACGAATGGCATTTTAGTGATGTTAATCCGCCCGTTCATGCATGGTCGGCGTTAATGGTGTACCGGGTTGAAAAAAACAAAACAGGCAAAGGCGATATAAGCTTTCTTAAAAGGATATTTCATAAGCTGATCATCAACTTCACCTGGTGGATCAACCGCAAAGACGCAAGTGGTAACAATATCTTTCAGGGTGGTTTTCTTGGTCTTGATAATATCGGGGTGTTCAACCGAAGTATTGAAATGCCTGGCGATATGCGTCTGGGACAAGCCGATGGTACCAGTTGGATGGCCATGTATGCGCTTAACATGATG
>CAXTDO010000249.1:0-7900 GCA_964242315.1 uncultured Flavihumibacter sp. | reverse complement strand
GGTAATGAGCCAGCTGGTTGCTGCGCTCGTTTAACTCCCCGTAGCTCATCCGCCCTCCCGCATACACCAGCGCCGTACGGCTGCCGTCAAGGGCCACCTGCCGCTCAAACATTTGTTGAAGGGTATGATCATCTGAAAGCGGCTCATCCAAAAAATGACCGCCGAAATCCAACACCTGTGTTTTTTCCGGTTCAGGAAGACAGTTGACACCGCTGATCGCTGCGTTATCATGATTGGGCAGTTCATCAACAAGAAAACATAATTGCTGCAGTAACCGTTCAATCTCATCTTTATCGAAAATATTCGTGTTGAACCTGATATTTAATTGCAACTGGTTCTCAAACTGAATAAATTCAAATTCGAGATCTACTAATACCCCAGTGCCAGGTACATCTACAGGTGTTAACTGTAAATTATCGACTGATAATTTTACATTTTTAAAGTTTTGCAAGCCAACCAATACATTGTAGGAAGGATAGAGGGGTTCTTTTCGTTGATGGTCATCAGCAATCAGGTCATCGAACGTGTAGTTCTGAAACTCGAGCGCATTAAGGAGTTTCTCCTTCAAACGAAGCAGCAAACCTCGAAAAGAATCATCTGGCTGTAGTAGAATATTCAGGCAGATAGTGTTAATGAGCGGACCAAACACTTGCGCAGAACCGGCAGAAGTTCTTCCGGAAAAATTAGTTCCAAGAACAAAATTATTTTTTCCTGTTCGTTTGTACAACAAAACCCCTACTGCTGTCATTAACACCATGTACAGGGTAGCCTTGGATTCTATTGCAGCATCCTGCAATTTTTTCAGAGCGTGCGCTGCAAAAGAATAATGAACCTGGGAACCGTCAAAAGAATTCGTCGATTTCTTTTCAACAAATAGGTTGAACGGCACATCGCCAGGCCATGGAAAAAGCTCCTGGTGCCAGAACTGCCTGCTTCTTGCGAAAACCGGTGACAAAGCAGTTTCATTCGCCACCTTTACATACTCTTTAAAATTATAATTTAAAGGCTTGAGATCCTGTTGTTGACCATTGCAATACGCTTCATACAGCTTCCTGAATTCGTCGTAAAACATCGAGATCGACCACCCGTCTGCAATGATATGATGGAATACAAAAAGAAGAATGTGCTCGGTTTCAGCTTTTTTATACACAACAAACCGGGCTAATGGCCAACTATCCAGTTCAAATTTTCTCTTGGATTCGTTACAAGTATGAGTGTTTATTTGACTCTCGCTGTTTTCAATGTTTGAAAAATCCTTAAAAGCCACCGGGATGGAGCAGGAACCGGCAGGATGGACAGTAAAAAATAGCCCTTGATCCGTTTCCTGGAAAGCAGCGCGTAAACATTCGTGCTTATCTATTATCACACCTAACGAAAAGTCCAATGCCTTTTTATCTAACACACCCTGCACTCGATAAGCGAAGGTCAGATTTAGGGCACCTTTGAGGTTGTAAAGGTGTTCCATATCCCAAAATCTTTTTTGAACCTTTAGCGCCTCAAATAATGGCAAAGTTGGAATAGCCCTTGAATCCAGGTATTTAACAGGCAATGTGGTTTTTAAAAAGGAAAATAAATCATAAGCTGTCGAGTGCTCAAATATGTGCTTTGGTGTTATCTGTAATCCATATTCGTTTAATCTTGAAGCCAATTGAACGATTGCAATGCTGTTAACGCCGGAGGCGAGGAAATTTTCTCTATCGTCGATTCCTGTACACGGAATGAACTCAAGTATAAGGTCTTTTAAAAGCTTTTCAGTAATAGCAACCTCTGTTTTGCCATCTCGGTTGTTCATGGATAAGTATTTTTCCATTTCGTCAAGGCTCTTATCATACAGGCCTTGTTCATAATTTTCCATCATTTTGAAATGCTGAACTTTCCCACTTGTTGTTTTAAGTATTTTTTTTACAGGGATGATCCGCGCAGGCATAATACCAAAATGTTTTACCAGGCCTTCACGAAGTTGGGAGACTAAATCGGCAAAGTCGGCCGCTTTGTCTTTAAATAAAACGAAAATCAGCAATTCATCCTCACCTTTATCACTTCGATGACCGCAGGCAACTATCCGGCCAAGCGGCATCTGAGTAATACGATGAAGAACACTCTCTATATCGTAGGGATAAAAATTGTAGCCGTTGACAACAATGAGATCCTTGGCTCTACCGGTTACTACGAGGCCATTTTCCGTTAAAAAGCCCAGGTCGCCTGTCCGGAGCCAGGCATCCGGCGTTAACAAACTCTTTGTGTATAGATAGTTGTTGTAGTATCCGCTGGTAACATTGCCGCCTGTTATCTGGATATGGCCTACGATTTCATATCCCAATGGCTGATCGTCTTCATCTACTATTCTTACCTGGCAGTTTGGAACTGGCATACCTACTTCAACAAACCTGATTCCGTTTTCTCCTTCGTCAGCTATTTTTTTTACCTTATTGCCTATGCGAATAGCATTTCTTTCCAGCACGTGACACCGTAACGGAGTGCCAGGTTGTGAAAGTGTAACCGCCACTGATGCTTCCGCAAGACCATATCCCGGATAGATGACATTTTCCTTTAAACCATATTTTTTCAATCGTTCTACAAAATTTTCGCAAACGGCCGCAGAAATATGCTCAGCCCCGTTATAGATAATCCGTACAGACGATAAATCCCAATCATTGATATCTTCTTTAAGTACCGAAACAAAATAATGATACCCGAAATTGGGAGAATACAAAATCGTGCTTTTCAGTTCGCTCGCTTTTTGCATCCATATCAGTGGATTTTTGATGAATAACGAAGTAGGGACAAGAACCTGGTTAATCCCGGCAACCAACCCTGTAATATGGCTGCATATCATTCCCATGTCGTGCGTCAGGGGCATCCAGCTCAGCGCGGAATCATCCGAAGTAATGTGAGACATGCTGATAATATCGCGGACATTGGTGATGATGTTTCGATGAGAAAGTACCACACCTTTAGGATCGCCGGTAGAGCCTGACGAATATTGGATATAGCAAATGCTGTCTGGCGCAGCGGCAACCTCGTCGCTGCATTCGATTTTCTCCCGGATCGTTTCGACAAGCATCTGACGGTTTGCAAAAAAACCATCCTCCGCGAAGTGAGTATCGGTTTCGAGCCATGCTACTATGTTGTCTTGATTTTTTTTATCGCATATCAGGTATGAATTTTTAAGCCGACCGCATACTTTAACCAATTTTTCTCTGTGATAACCCTGGGTACCTAATGAGAGAGGAACTGGAATGATACCTCCAAGCACACAGGCCCAGAAACACACCAGGAAATCCTGATTGTCTTCTATCTGAAAAACAACTTTATCACCCTGATGGATACCGGCCTTTTGCAGATTGAATAATGCATAATGTGCATCGATCCAAAGCTCCCGGTATGCAACATACCTGAACGCCTTCGACGAGGTAACAAAGGTTATCCCCCGGTCAATTGAGGAACTGACCCGTTTAAAATCGGTAATCACCGTTTCGCTTGAAACGTGTTTTTGTGTAACAGCCATAAAAAAGGTAGAAAACTTAATTCTCTCTCAAAGACGTGATGGGATTCAGCAGCGAAGCCTTGAGAGAATGGAAGCCGGTTGTAAGGAGCGATACCAAGAGAATAAATACTCCCGATATTAAAAAAACATAAATTGAAGGAAAGTCTCTGTACGCAAAAGACTCCATCCAGTTGTTTGTAAAATACAGGGCAATCGGGTAACCCAGTAGTGTTGCAATAGCGGTTGAAATCAGTAGACTCTTCGACAAAATGATAAACACGCTCAATGAAGAAGCGCCGAAAACTTTGCGAACGCCGATCTCTTTTGATTTTTTATATGCGTTGAATGATGCAAGGCCGAGTAGACCCAGCAACGCAATAAAAATCGACAATACCGCAAAGGTGACAAACACCATACCTTTTCTTTTATCATGACTATAAAGACCGGATAGCTTATTCGTTAAAAATGTCATCTCGAAAGGCGACTCAGGATATAATTTCTGATATTCCCGTTTGATGTCAGCAATCGTTTGTGTTATATTTGACTGACGAAATTTAACAAGTACATTATAAAGACTGTCGCTCCGGTAAGTAATAATCAGTGGCTCGATGTCCTCGTGCAGGCTTCTAAGGTGAAAGCTGGATACTATTCCAATTACATTGTATGGGACATCATCTTTCAGAATCTTTTCCTTGAACTTCCAATTATAATGATATTTGTTTACGAATGCCTCGTTAACGAGCACAGAAGAGCTTTTGTCAGAAACGATCGCGTTATTGAAATTTCTTCCCTCAACAATCTTGATCTTTAAAAGGTCCAGATAATCATGGTCTACCGAATAGTTCATGATCAGAAACTGCTTCAACTGACCTTCCTGATACAACTTAAACCCTCCGTAATTTTCCATATCCAGACCAGGCGACGATGAGACCAGAGATACTTTTTCAATAGCAGTGATTGCCGAGAGTTGTTTTTTCAGTACCAAAGGATCAACGCTGACACTATTACTATTTATCTGAATAACCCCAATCATATCCTTATCAAATCCAATATTTTTATTCGTGATATACTTCAACTGATTGTATACAATGATCGTGCAGTTGATAAAAGTAATGGATACGATAAATTGAAACAGCATGAAATAATTTCGCAAGCGGTTAAAGGTGAAACCGGACGATAACTTATTTCTAAGTCCATTCACCAGGTCTGTATTCATCAATACTAATACAGGCAGCCAACCCGAAAGTATGGCAAGCATCAGAATGATAAGAAACGCGATCAGGTATTTTTTTACCGAAAGAAAAAAAGTATAACTTATGTCAACTCCCGTCAGTTCATTGAAAAAAGAAAGTAAACAAAAAACCAACGCAATACTTCCGATAAATGCTACGATCGCACAAAATACCGACTCACCGATGAACTGGAAAAGCAATATCTTTTTTGTAGCACCGACTATTTTTTTTATTGCTATCTCTTTAGTACGGGTTAAGTACAAAACCGAGGAAATATTCATGTAATTGATCCAGCTTATAGCAAGCAATGCAAAGGCTATAGCGAGGCAGGTATTAACATATTTAAGATCGCCGTTCACCCTGAATTCAGCCAGCAAATTGGAAGTGAAATGAATTTCATCAAGTGGCTGCATATTGAACTTTACATCCAAATCCTTTTCATTGCTGAATTCCTTATAAATATGTGCCAGCCGTTCTTTAAAATGCGTTTGATTACTCTTTCCCGGTACTTTAACATACGTATAGTGATCTATATTCGACCACGACAGGTTAGGACTGCCGAGAGCCGAACGGGGGATCAAACAGTTGAATATAAAGTGTGAATTTTTAGGAATAGACTTTAAAACACCAGATACCTGATAGCTTGAATGCTCGATATTGATCGTCTTTGTTAACACATCCGTAGTGCCAAAGAATTTTTCCGCAACCTCTTCAGTTATAACAACAGACCTCGGGGAATTTAATGCCGTATTATGATTTCCGTATAAAAAGTCATAATTAAAAAATTTAAAGAAATTACTATCGACATAAAATAGAAACTCTTCATTAAGTATGTTGTTGCCTATCCGTACCACTTTCCCTCCATTACTATAGACCCTGCAATAACTTTTCACTTCAGGGAAATTTAGTTGCAGCACCTGCCCGAGTACGGCCGGACTGGTTGCAACGGCAAGATCAGTTCCTGCAGTTTTAATATCCGAAGTAAGTCGAAAGATATCCTGATAGTCTTTTTGAAACTTATCATAACTCAGCTCGTACTGTGAATAAAAAAACAGAAGCGTGAAGCTAGTTATGCCAACCAACAAACCTGCAACATTTATCATTGTGTAAAACCTATACTTTGCCAGATTTCGGACAATGCTTTTAACAAGGTAGCTGAGCACTTATTTTTTTACTAATTTAATTAAATTTTAATAATGTTGTGCTGCAATGTTTGATTTTACAGGACTGGCTCAGCAACACAATTGTAGCTCTTACAATAGCTGCAACTTTATTTAAACTAACCATAGTCGGTAAGTCAGTGGCTGAGTGATAATGAGGGTTCCGGGTATTTGCGCCGTCGCCCAGGTACAAGCCTTCTATACCCGCATCCCAGAACGCAGCATGATCGCTTCTTCTTAAATCAGGCGCTATCTCTCCGTTTCCTGGCAGTACAAGGGAAGCCGTTTTAATATTACAATAAGGAAGATGAGCACAGCTGTCAAACAAAAGGCTCAGTCTTTGTGATCGTTCATTAGCCGCGCTGACTACAAAGTCTCCTCTAAATTTGTTGGTAGATACTGTATTAAATACTTCCGGAAAAAGCTGATCCATCCCTTGGGGAAAGACCTGGCTGTTCGGCTGTTCCGAAAAATAACCAATCATATCAAAGTTGATCATTCCATGAATAGATGCGCTATCCTTCAATGCATTTTTTACATATGCTATACTTCCCAGATGTCCTTTTTCTTCAAGGTCGAAAGCCACAAAATGAATTGACTTTTCGAAACTGTATTTAGAAACAATCCTGGCTATCTCCAACATAGCGATCAGGCCAGAACCGTTGTCATCAGCGCCGGGACTTTCTTTTACAGTATCAAAATGCGCTCCGACAACAAAAATCGATCCTGTATCCGAGCCATTGGACACGCCTATTATATTCCGGCCTTTGACATCTTCATGCAGAATATCCTGATTTCTAATCAAAAGAGCGTTGTTTAAAAACTCCTGCTCTATATGGGAGGTTACGGCTTGCAAATGAGACGCACTTTTTTCATCGTTATAACTTCTTGGTCCACAAATCTTGTTGAGTTGTTTTGCAAGAATCGCCGTATCTACGTCATCAGCCAGTGTTCGAACATCCACCGGCTGCAGATCATCTGCTATGAGCCACACTCGAATAGCAGCCCTCTTTAACATAGCCGGGCAAAATACAGATATACTTTTGAATTTTCCGGTTATGACGGGATAACCTACATCGCCTGCGTATCGAATGCCGGACAAAAATGAATTTCCTCCGTCAGTTGATACCCTAACGTCAACTTTAATTTGTTTCTCTTTGTCGTCCCAAAGATCGTAGTCAACTACTATGATATTATCTTTAACATTCACGCGCAGTTTGGTGTTCCTTACAATCGGAGGTTCATTGTTGCAATAGGCAGATGGACCCCATATCATAACAATCAAATATAATAGAAGAAGAGTATGGGCTTTCATATGGAAGAGTTAAAATACATTATTAAACCTGACACTTGTTCTCAGAGCCGTTTTTTAAATGACTGTTCATAATGCTGATTTCACTGACTTATGTAGCGGACAATTTCATTGTCTGCAATGGGTACCAGGTGATTTGATGTTACAGAAACGAGGAGGTTCCTTTTTAACAGATTAACTCTCACCAATATCTTTTTTTCTCCTTTAACGGTAACAACCTCGCATTGCAAGCCAGTCATGGGACCTTCCCGGATCAACATCCGTTGTCCGATTTTAAAATCGTCAAGTGAAACCTGGATTTCATTTCCTCTTTCAACGACCATGCGCAGATCCTCAATGACCTTATTGTTCAGCCTTGCAACGTCTTTACCTGAATTCACATAATATGATACGCCTCCAATACCTAATGTAGCAAAATATTCCTTGAAATTATTCAAATAAACAAATACATAGGATGGAAAAAGCGGGGTATCGATGTATTTCCTTCGATCGTGCCAGCTTCGCAGTGTCTTAATGGTCGGCAAAAAGTAATTGATCTCCAATTGCGATAACTTCATAGCTACTTTCCTTTCGTGACGTGACTTGGTATAGATGACATACCAACCAACTGCAAAAACACTCATCTACCTTTAATTTAAGACATGCAATTAATTCGAAATTGAATTGTGAAACCAGAAACAAAAGTATTTGATATAAAATGCCTGTGAAT
>CAXTDO010000248.1:0-7904 GCA_964242315.1 uncultured Flavihumibacter sp. | reverse complement strand
AGCAGGGAATACACTGGCAAATGGTACACTGATGTGAAAGCATTTAATCTTCAACCGATCAATAAAACTGATAAAGGCGATGGCGGTGATCAGGGAATGAAGGTCATCGATGTCAATGATGATGATCTGCCATTTTAATTATTACCTGTTCAAACAGTTTTTTAACCACAGAGAGCGCAGAGGAAACCCTCTGCGCTCTCTGTGTTTCCTCCTCTGCGCTCTCTGTGTTTCCTCCTCTGCGCTCTCTGTGGTTAAAAAACACTTACAAACTCACGCCCTACAGTTCAATAAGTAACTTCCTACTTCAAACACAATCTTTTTAATCAGATGATTAATTAATTTGTTTAAATAAAAGTATCTTTTTATATTTAGCATGTCAAACTATCAATTTAATGCCCGGAACAAGTAAGAAGAAAATTGATGCAACTACAGAAGAAAAAATCATCGAGGCCGCACGCAAGATATTCACACAAAAAGGATATGCTGCTGCACGCACCCGCGATATAGCCGAAGAAGCAGGACTGAACCTGGCATTGCTGAATTACTATTTCAGAAGCAAAGAAAAATTGTTCGATATCATTATGCTGGAAACCCTTCAACAGTTTATGACTGGCATGAAAAACCTGCTTAATACTGAAAGCACCTCCATTGAAGAAAAGATAACCATGGTTGTTGGCAATTATATCGACATGCTTACCAAACAACCGGATTTGCCCTTATTTATCTTAAGTGAAATTAAAGCGAACCCTAAGAAATTAATTGCAAAGATGGGCATCAAAGATTTTTTAATGAACTCTTACTTTTTAAAACAATTTAAAGAAGGTGTAAAAGCCAAAAAACTTCCACCACTTGATCCTTTGCATTTTATAATGAACATCGTTGGCCTGACAGTATTTCCGTTTATCGGAAGCCAGATCGTTCAAAGTATCGGAGATATCAACCAGCAGCAATTCAATAAACTGATGGAAGAGCGAAAAAGGCTCATCCCGCAATGGATTAAGGGAATGATTAGGAATTAATAGCATCAATTGTTTGTTAATAGGCTATCAGCTATCAGCAGTCAGGAAATCAATGCAGGATAAGTTTCCTCCTGATCGCTGATACCTGACGCTGATAGCAATTGCCACGACACTGGTTATATTTTTTCCCCGTATGTTAATCAATTGATTAAAACACAAAATTAAACGTCCGATAAAACAGATTATTATGAAACGTATTCTTATAAGCTGTATGATATTGTTGGCATATATAACAGTGCCGGCTCAAACTTCGGGCGCACTTTCTATTGAAGAATGTTATAAGCTTGCAAGCCAGCATTACCCTCTTATAAAACAAACAGCGATCATATCAGCAAGCACTCAGTATTCTATTGACAATATTTCAAAGGCATGGTACCCGCAGGTTAGCATGAACGGTCAGGCATCCTATCAATCTGATGTTACACAGATACCCATAAAACTTCCTAACGTTTACATTGAAACGCCTAGCAGAGATCAGTACAAGATATATGCTGAAATAAATCAATCATTATACGATGGAGGAATTAGTAAACAACAGAAGCAGCTACTCGTAAATACTCAAATGATAGAAGAGCAAAAAATTGAGATCGAATTATATAAAATTAAAGAGCGTATCAACCAGTTGTTTTTTGGAATCCTTTTGATCAATGAACAGTTGAAACAGGTTCAGATAATTAAAAAAGACATTCAATCCGGCATTAATAAAGTGCAGGGCGCCGTGAATAATGGTGCAGCCCTGAAGAGCAGTGTCAACGTACTTAAAGCGGAACTGCTTAAAAACGAACAATATGAAACAGAACTCAAAGCCGGCAGGAAGGCCTATCTCAATATGCTTGGATTATTTATCAATAAACAGTTGGATGAAAATACCATACTTGATACACCCATGGTGATTCCTCTTACATCAACCATAAACCGGCCGGAGTTGCATTTATTTGAGTTACAAAAGAACAGCACCACCGTGCAGGATAAACTGATCAGCGCAAAAAACCTTCCCAAGGTTGGCCTTTTTCTGCAAGGTGGTTACGGAAAGCCTGCATTAAATCTTCTTAAAAACCAGTTTGATGCTTACTACATTGGTGGCCTTCGCGTAAGCTGGGCACTGGCCGGACGATACACGGAGAAAAATGACAGGCAGCAACAGGATCTTAACCGGCGCTCACTCGACATTCAAAAGGAAACCTTTTTATTTAACACCAACATTGCATTGTGGCAGCAAACTGAAGATATTAAAAAGATACAGGACCTGATAAAGACAGATAATGAAATCATAGCGCTTAGAACAGGCATCAAGAATACTGCAAATGCTCAATTAAACTATGGTACCATTACTTCCAATGATTACCTGAGGGAAGTAAACGCCGAAGATCAGGCCAGACAAAGCTTGTTACTTCACCAGGTGCAACTGCTGCTGACTCAATATACTTACCAGGTTACTACAGGAAATTGATGTTACACCCATCAAATTATAAAGTGGAACAAATCAAACAACAATGAAAACTTATTTTCTCCCTTTACTGGCCATTGGATTTATTTTCATTGCATGCCATAAAAATCAAAATCAGTTCGACGCTTCGGGAACTTTTGAAACCGAAGAAACGATCATTTCATCGGAAGCTTCGGGAATGCTTAAAGAATTTAAGGTTCATGAAGGCCAGCTCCTGGAAGCAAGTCAGGTAGTAGGTTATGTTGATACTACTCAACTCTACCTGAAAAGAAAACAACTGATGGCACAAATTAAATCGGTACTAAGCAGGAAACCTGTGATTGCTACTCAAACTGCTTCGCTTAAAGAGCAGTTGAAGGCAACCGAGAAAGAGCGCATCCGTGTTGACAACATGGTGAAAGTGGATGCTGCAACACCTAAACAACTGGATGATATCAATGCACAGGTTGAAATCATTAAGAAACAAATTGATGCCCAGTATTCATCACTGGAGCTGTCATCATCAACAATTACCCAGGAAACATTGCCCCTCCGGGTGCAGATACAACAATTGGATGATCAGCTTAATAAATGCAGGATCGTTAATCCTGTTAACGGTACGGTGCTTACCAGGTACGCATCACAAAATGAAATTACTACGGCCGGCAAGCCGCTTTATGAAATTGCCGATTTATCTACACTCATACTTCGTGCGTATGCTACGGGTAATCAGTTTTCAAAAGTTGCACTCAATCAAAAAGTAAAGGTATTGGTTGATAACGGTCCGGATAAGTATAAAGAATACGAAGGCGTTATTGAATGGATAAGCGATAAGGCCGAGTTTACACCAAAAACCATTCAAACCAAAGACGAAAGGGCCAACCTGGTTTATGCTGTAAAGATTAAAGTTAAAAACGATGGCAAGTTAAAGATCGGAATGTACGGAGAGGTTAATTTTTAATTATATGAATGCAGTATCGCTTGATAATATTTCCAAGACCTATAACAAGGGCGCCACGCTAGCGGTGGATAAGGTATCCTTTGAAGTGGCTGCAGGTGCGCTCTTTGGTTTGATAGGTCCGGATGGTGCCGGTAAAACCAGTATCTTCCGCATTCTTACTACACTGCTGTTAGCCGAATCGGGAACAGCTTCGGTTGATGGACTTGATGTGGTGAAAGATTATAGGTCAATTCGCAAGAAGGTCGGTTACATGCCCGGTAAATTTTCATTGTACCAGGATCTTACAGTAGAAGAGAATCTGCGCTTTTTCGCAACATTGTTTGGCACTACCATTCAGCAGAATTATGAGCTGGTAAAAGATATTTATGTTCAGATAGAGCCTTTTAAAAACCGAAGGGCCGGTAAATTGTCGGGCGGCATGAAACAAAAGCTGGCCCTGTGCTGCGCCCTTATCCATAAGCCATCGGTATTGTTTTTAGATGAGCCTACTACCGGGGTGGACCCTGTTTCAAGAAGAGAGTTTTGGGAGATGTTAAAAAGATTAAAGGAACAAGGAATCACCATCGTGGTATCAACACCCTACATGGAGGAAGCAACCCTCTGCGATACCATTGCTTTAATGCAGTCGGGCAACATATTATCTGTTGATTATCCTTCAAATATTATACAAGCGTATCCATCCGATCTGTATGCTGTAAAATCTGAAAACATTTACAACCTGCTTAAAGATCTTCGGCAATATCATCAAACCTATAGCTGCTTTGCTTTTGGTGAATACCTGCATCTTTCTTTTAAAAGCGATTCACCGGAATCCGTACCGGGATGTTTACATTATTTACAACAGAAAGGCTATAAGAATATAGAAATAAAACCTGTCACCCCTGGTATTGAAGATTGCTTTATCAGGTTATTAAAACAATAACATGGAGCCCGTTATTAAAACAGAAAAACTTACCAAGCGGTTTGGAAGTTTTATTGCAGCCGATGAAATCACCTTTGAAGTGTTGCCGGGCGAGATCTTTGGCTTCCTGGGTGCTAATGGCGCCGGTAAAACGACTGCCATGCGAATGCTTTGCGGACTTTCTGTTCCATCATCGGGAAAGGCTACCGTCGCGGGGTTTGACATTTACAAACAAACCGGACAAATAAAATCCAATATCGGTTACATGAGCCAGAAGTTTTCTCTTTATGAAGACCTTACCGTGCTTGAAAACATAAGGTTCTTTGCAGGAATTTATGGCTTAACCAACAAACAGATAAAAGAAAAAAGTGAGCAACTGATACTGGAACTCGGCCTTCAACATGAAATTAAAAAACTGGTAGGTTCATTGCCATTAGGCTGGAAACAAAAATTGTCTTTTTCAGTAGCCATATTACATCGTCCGGCAATAGTTTTTTTAGATGAACCTACCGGTGGCGTGGACCCCGTTACGCGCCGGCAATTCTGGGATCTTATTTATGACGCCTCCGGAAAAGGCGTTACCGTATTTGTTACTACACATTACATGGACGAGGCTGAGTATTGCAATCGGGTTTCGATTATGGTGGATGGACAGATAAAGGCTTTGGACACACCCGCAAAGCTAAAAGAACAATTTCAATCGGCTTCAATGGACGAAGTGTTTTACCAGCTTGCGCGTAGCGCTACCCGTAAAGCTGATTGAGCTGTCGTATCAGGTATGAGGTATGGGGTGTGTGCTATCTGTCATAAAATATCATATAACATGTTCCAACGTGAAAGCTTGTACCTCATACTTCATACCTGACACCTGACTTAACTTAACACAATCGCAAATGAAACAACTTGTAAGCTTTATCAAAAAAGAATTTGCGCATATGTTACGGGACAGGAAAACATTGCTTATCCTGTTCGGTCTTCCGATTGTTCAGATCGTTATTTTCGGATTTGCTTTAACCAACGAAGTTAAAAATTCTAAGATCATCATAATGGATCAGGCGAAGGATATGGCTTCGCAGGAGATTATCAGTAAAATAGCAGCCAGCAGGTATTTTGAAATAGAGCAATCCATAATAAGCCGCGAGCAAATTGAATCTTGTTTCAAAAAAGGCATTATCAAACTGGTACTGGTATTTCCGGAAGGTTTCAACCGGCAACTCATGCATTTGCAAAACGCCCGGCTGCAGGTAATTGCAGACGCTTCCGATCCAAACACAGCAAGCACTTTAACCAATTACCTTTCTGCCATCATAATGGATTATCAGCACGATCTGAATGGTAAAACATCCCTCCCGTATCGCATCATTACTGAAACAAGAATGTTGTATAACCCCCAGCTAAAGGGAGCTCAGAATTTTGTGCCGGGAGTAATGGCGCTGGTGCTGATGCTGGTATGCGTAATGATGACCTCCATTTCCATTGTAAGAGAAAAGGAATTGGGAACCATGGAAATTTTGCTGGTATCTCCTTTACAGCCAATTATCGTAATACTGGCTAAGGTGATTCCTTACTTAGTGCTTTCCATTATAAATGTTGTCAGTATATTGTTGTTGAGTGTATTCCTTCTTGGACTACCCATAAGCGGTAGCATCCCTCTGCTTTTGTTAGAAAGCATTCTATTTATTTTAACTTCTCTTTCTTTAGGATTGCTTATTTCTACCGTTACAGAAACCCAACAAACAGCGATGCTTGTTTCATTAATGGGATTGTTACTGCCTACCATGCTTTTCAGCGGTTTTATGTTTCCTATTGAAAACATGCCGCTTCCTTTACAGGTAATCTCCAATGCTGTTCCCGCTAAATGGTATTATACGATCGTTAAATCTATCATGATAAAAGGATTAGGACTTTCAGCGGTATGGAAAGAGTCTGCCATTTTGTTGACGATGACAATGGTGTTTACAGTCGCCAGCCTTAGAAATTTTAAAATTCGTCTTGCATGAGAACCCTTACATTTTTATTGCAGAAAGAGTTTCTTCAGATATTCAGAAATAAGGCAATACTTATTATGATACTGGTTTTACCGGTAGTGCAGCTTATGATACTTCCTTTAGCTGCCAATTATGAAGTGAAGAACATTATGATTTGCGTGGTTGATCACGACCATTCCACCGTTTCACGACAACTGGTTTCAAAGATAACGGCATCCGGGTATTTCAAACTTTCGGGGTATTCAAACTCTTTTAATGAGGCGTTCAGGCTTATTGAATCTGACAAAGCCGACCTGTTGCTGGAGATACCCGAAGGATTCAGCAGGAACCTGATCCGTTTTGATGAACAGAAATTATTTGTGGCAGTAAATGCCATTAACGGAATTAAAGCAGGTTTAGGCGGTTCTTACTTAAATAAAATAATCAGTGATTTTAATACTAATGTGCGGGTACAATGGATCAAACAACCACGGTTTAACCCCTTTCCTCTTATCGAGATCAGCTATTCCAACTGGTTCAATCAATTCATGAATTACCGGCTGTTTATGGTTCCGGGCATTTTAGCGTTGCTGATTACTATGATCGGGGCGTTCCTGTCTTCGCTGAATATTGTAAAAGAAAAAGAGATTGGAACGATCGAGCAGATAAATGTAACACCTGTTAAAAAATATCATTTTATTTTAGGAAAACTGATTCCTTTCTGGGTAATGGGTTTAATAGTACTTTCTATAGGATTATTAGTTAGCCGCTTTGTTTATGGTATCATACCCCAGGGCAGTGTTATTTTAATCTATTGTTTTGTGGCAGTATATCTTCTTGCCGTGCTGGGTTTGGGCTTACTGATCTCAACTTATTCCAATACACAGCAGCAGGCGATGTTCGTAGCCTTCTTTTTTATGATGATTTTTATATTAATGGGTGGGCTGTTCACTTCAATTGACGGTATGCCGGCCTGGGCTAAGGCGGTTACACGTTTTAATCCTGTGAGGTATTTGATTGAAGTGATGCGGATGGTTGTTTTAAAAGGAAGTGACTTTAGCAACATCAAAATGCATTTTATTACAGTACTTACTTTTGCAGTGGTACTAAATGCATGGGCAATGATCAATTATCGAAAAACTACATAAATGTGCTATTTAACATCTATTGTAGAAAGATTTCCCCTGTTTATTCCTTAGATTTTTTAACTGCAGAGAGCGCACAGGAAACCCTCCGTGCCCGCTGCGTTTCCTCCTCTGCGCTCTCTGCGGTTAAAAAACACTTATACTAAAAAAGCCTCTGCATGATGCAAAGGCCTTGATTAACCATTAATTACAAGTACTATATTGTTTGTTTAAAAGCTTTACAGCTATCACCTAATGTTTCATGCTTAGAGCATACGTACGTTCATAATTCCTTTTGTACTTGTTAATAATTTTAACTTCTTCGTAGCGGAATTCATAACAATTGGATAAGTTTAAATAGACAGATTATATCTATATATTGGCAAAGTATATGCCATGGAAAGGTCATTTAAAATTTTTTTAAGCAGTTCTTACAATTTGTTGTAGCTTTAACCGTTATTTGTGTACTTATAATTAGTATCGGATACATTACTACCCCTTACAAA
>CAXTDO010000247.1:0-7911 GCA_964242315.1 uncultured Flavihumibacter sp. | reverse complement strand
CATCCCCTCCGTTGGAGGGGACGTTATGTCCGCAGGACATAACGGGGGTGGGTATACGGGGCAGCGTGCTCACGGGTGCAACAAATTTGTGCTTGTATGTGAGCGTTTCGAGTGGTAGTTGCAACCTGCTCACAGTCAAACCCACCCCTGTTTGGCCTTCGGCTCAAACTTCCCCTCCGAGGAGGGGATGGGCGACCATCCTCACTTTACACTCAGTGCTTTCAATTGAATTCTTTAGTTAACAGAACCCGACCGGGTAACATAAAGTGTCTTGCACAGAAAAAATCATGTCACCCCTTCGGGGTTTTATCTCATACCCCATACCCCATACCTGACAGCCATCAGCAATTCTTGCTACGTATTTGTATAAAGCACTATATATTTACCCAACAAAATAATTTCTATGAGAAAGCAAACAAAACAACTACTTTGTTTGATGGTGTTGTTATTTCCACTGATAACAATTGCACAGGTTTCGGTTTCCGGCTCGGTAGTAGATGCCAGAGCCAATCCAATAGCCGGCGTTTCAGTACGATTGAGGAATAGCAATACCGGAACTACTACGGATGCTGGTGGCAGGTTTACTTTTTCTGCTCCTCAAAAAACCGGTGTTCTGGAATTCTCCAATATTGGCTATAAAACCCAAACTGTTTCTTTAAAAGATGTTGCGGATAATGTGGTGGTCACCCTTCAGGAAGATATAGGTAAGCTGGATGAAGTGGTGGTTACCGGTATTGCCAGCTCGGTGAGGAGAAGTAACCTGGCTAATGCCGTAGCTTCTGTTTCAGCAAAGCAGCTTACCGGCACTACCGTACAGCCCAGCATGGATGCCGCATTGTATGGTAAGTTCACGGGCTCTAATATATCTGCAAACTCCGGTGCACCGGGTGGCGGCATATCGGTAAAACTCAGAGGCATCACTTCTTTAGTGGCCAGTTCGCAACCGCTGTTTATTGTCGATGGTGTGTATTATGATAATTCCTCCATAGCGCCGGGACTTAACCTTATTTCAAAAGCAGCCGGACAGGGTAGCACTACTTTCCAGGATAACCAGTCGAACCGCATCGCCGACCTTGATCCGGAAGATATCGACCGTATCGAAATATTAAAAGGCGCCTCGGCCGCAGCTATCTATGGCTCCAAAGCCGCCGCGGGCGTGGTTCTTGTCACTACAAAAAGAGGAAAAACAGGCAAACCGGGTATTGAAGTCTCCACCGCTATCGGGGAACAATGGCAGCTTAAAAAGTTAGGCCAGCGCGATTGGACGGAAGCAAAAGTTCAGGCGGCTTATGGCAACGCAGGGGTAACATTGTACCGCGCCGCTAATGGAAAGACTTACGATTACGAGAAAGAATTGTATGGCCGTAAAGCCTTAATGAAGAATCTCCGCGCAAGTGTGAGTGGTGGCAACGAACAAACAAAATATTATATCGGCTTCACCAATAAAGATGACGAAGGAATCGTAGACAGAACAGGATATAAAAAATCATCTTTCAGGATCAATCTTGATCAGAAAGTAACCAGCTTCATAGATGCTTCGGTAAATGCCAACTACGTATCCTCCACTGCCGACAGAGGCTTCTTTAATAACGATAATACCAGTACTACCTTAGGCGTTTCTTATGTTTCCACTCCGTCATGGATCAGCTTATATCCTGATGCTAATGGAAATTATCCGGATAATCCTTTGGCCCCTTCCAACTTCATCCAGACAAGAGACCTTATCACCAACCGTGAAAAAGTAGAACGCATTCTTTTAGGCGGTTCCGCCACCTGGAAGATATTAAACATTGGCAAACACGACCTTCGCTTTATCGCCAGGGGCGGATTGGATCAGTACTCACTGAATACCATTGCGGCTTTCCCACGGGAACTGCAGTTTGAGAAAAATGGCAACGGTACCAACGGCGCTTCCATAAACGGAACCACACTGAGTAAAGGAACCAATTTCACCGGTTTCTTAGTGCACTCGTTTGATGCGAATACCAACCTCAACCTTCGCACACAGGTAGGTGTAACCGCAGAAAATTTATATCAGGATAATATAATCAACTCTGCCACGCAACTGATAGGCACACAAACCAATTTAGGACAGGCAGGCGCTATACAGGTTGCGGAAGCCAAAACTATTCAGCACGATAAAGGCTTTGTGGTGCAGGAAGAAATTAACCTTAGAGACATGCTGCTGATGACAGTAGGTGTTCGCGGCGACAAGTCGTCCCGTAATGGCGATGCAGATAAATTATATTACTATCCTAAGGGTTCTATAGCTTTTAACATCAACAAACTGGGTTTCTGGAATGTGCCCGGCATCAGCTTGTTGAAGGTACGCTCGGCATACGGTCAATCCGGGAACTTTGCACCCTTTGGTGCGATTTATTCACCGCTGGTGCCGGTGGTTTTTAATGGCACTACCGGTTCCCTGATAACACTAACACGTGGCAATAATACTTTAAAGCCTGAACGCCAGAAAGAACTGGAAGCAGGCATCGACATAGGTATCCTGAACGACCGGATAACATTGGAAGCCACTTATTATAAAAAAGATGTGGAGGACCTTATCCTGAATGTTGCCGTTCCTACGTCTTCCGGATTTACTTTAGCATGGAATAACGTAGCAGCCATTCAAAATAAAGGCATTGAGCTGGCGCTTAACGCTACCATCATTCAAAGTAAAAAGCTGCGCTGGACGCAAACCACCAACTTCTGGAAAAACAGGGCTAAAGTTATCAGGCTGGATGTGCCTGCATTTAATACAGGAGGTTTTGGCGCTACGCTGGGAACTTATCGTGTGGAACAAGGCAAGAGTCCTACGCAAATCGTTGGCATCGGAGGCGCTAATGATAAAGTAGACCCCGCTACCGGACTGGCCTCTTATGGTGATGGTGAACCGGATTTTAACCTGTCATCCTATCATAATATTACGTACAGCAATTTTGAGTTCAGCTTTTTGCTGCATTGGAAAAAAGGCGGCAGTAATATTAACCTCACCACCTTGTTAGCTGATATCTTCGGTACATCGCCTGACTATGATAAAAAAACACTGGACCCGAGTGCACAAAAAACAAATGGCGAGTACCGGTTGGCGTTATTAGGCAGTTCTGCCAGGCCCTGGGTGGAAGATGCCAGCTACTTCCGCGTGCGTGAAATGGGGCTTGCTTACCGGATGCCTAAAAGCTGGTTTAAAAATATTGCCGGCGTAAAAGTTGGGGTGTCGGCGCGTAATCTTATCAATGTTTTTAAATACAGCAGTTACGATCCTGAAGTCTCCAACTTTGGCTCCAATGCTATTTCAAGCAGCGTAGAAGTAACGCCGTTTCCTTCTGCCAAAAGTGTTCACTTTAATTTGTCGGTTAATTTTTAAGTCCTAAAAACTTTTACGAAAATGAATAGTAAGTTCTATACATATACCAGGGTTATTGCGGTAGCGATGCCTATAGTTTTATTCTCCGCATGCAGGGTAGAACCTATCCTTGATCCGAATAATCCCAATGCTACTGCAATTGTAGTGAACGCTTCATTAAGCGAATTACAAAACCTTGCCGATGGGAGCGAGTCGGGCATGCGGGATGCGCTGAATTTTTATTATGATGATCTGAACGTTATCGGCCGTGAATATTACCGGTTTTCTACTTCCGATCCGCGCTTTACGTCGGATCTGCTGGGCAAGTCGAATGCCGTTCTGGATAATAATACTTTTTATATTACCAATCCGTTTGCAGCACGGTACAGGGTGGTTAGAAATACCAATATATTAATTGATGCACTCACCAATACTAAAGTGCCTATCACGGATGCACAACGCAAGGCCGGTATCGCCTATGCAAAAACAATACAGGCTTATGAGCTTTTATCCGTGTTCAATTTACTATACAATAACGGAGTGAGGGTTGATGTAAAAAATCCGGATAAGCTGGGCCCTTTCCTTAACCTTCAGCAATCGTTAGATGCTATTTTAAGTTTGTTGAATGAAGCCAATGTCGATTTGAAAAATAACACCGCAGACCTGCCTTTCAGCACTACATTGTTTGCTAAAAATGCAGCGCAATTTTCTAAATTCAACAGGGCGTTGGCTGCAAGAGTAGCTATCTATAAGCAAGATTGGACAACAGCCAATACAGCGCTTGCAGAATCTTTCCTGGATGTAAACGGTGATTTCAATACAGGCGTATACCACCTTTTTTCTGCTGCCGGTGGCGACCAGTTGAACCCGCTGTTTTTCCCCAGGAATGCAAGCGGTGAAGCAAGGGTAGCGCATCCTTCTTTTTTTACCGATGCAGATGCAGGCGATAAGAGGTTAAGTAAAGTTGCGTTAAGATCTTCCAATGGTTTCCAGGATGGTTTGCAAAGCAATTACGACTTTTATTTGTATAAAACCAATACCGATCCGGTACCGATCATCCGTAACGAAGAATTGATATTAATACTTGCTGAAGTAAAAGCGCAAACAGGCAACACTACAGAAGCGGTTAACGCCATCAACAAGATCAGGAATACAGCAGGATTAGTAAACTACCCCGGCGCTACAGACAAAAACAGTTTAATTACAGAAATATTAAAGCAGCGGCGCTACTCACTTTTTGGTGAAGGCCATCGCTGGATCGACCTGCGCCGGTATGGTTTGTTAAATCAATTACCCGTTGACAGAACCGGTGATGACGTATGGCAACAGTTTCCGATACCAGCAAATGAATAATGAATAATGATTAATCATTAATAATTAATCATTACCGTAAGCTCACTTTAAAAATTGCATACCCGCATGTAACATAAATGGTTTTCCCATCGGGTGTAGCTGCAATGCCATTTATTACATTGTTGAAGTAGGCTAAGGAGGCAACATCTTTACCGGCACGGATCACGCGTAGTGAGCCCGATGTTGCAAAGAAAATTAAAGTTCCATCATGGCTGGCAGACACATGTTTCACGCTGCCTGATCTGGCTTCATTTATAGGTCCATCGTGATTCGGATAGTACTGATGCGTAGATGGGGTAGGCGTTAAAAAGGAACTCACCATTCCGCCGGGAGTAATTTTACGTACCGTGCAATAACCGGCATCCGCCACATATACGGTACCGTTACCATCAATGCTCATGTCGCTTATCTCACCAAAAGCAGCATCGTTTCCCTGGCCGTCTGCGAAAGAAAAAGCAGGAGCGCTTACCCCGGTTGTTGGCTTGCCTGCGAACTCCGTTACTTCATTGCCTGCAGCATTTAAATTAATCTTGTGAATGGTTTTATAATAGTTATTTGAAAAGTATACGTTACCGTTGGGTGCAGTAACAATGCCGTTTGGTCCGCTGACAGCAGCTTCATCCAGACTTCCTACCTCATTTCCTTCTTTATATTTACCGCTTTGCCTTTTCCAGTCAATCAATGATGTCATGGCATTTCCGTCAATCACTTTTGCTATTTGTCCCAGTGTTGTACCAAAGTACAATGCACCGGCTTTATCTGGCGCTAATGATACGTCATAAATAGCATTTGAGGTGCCAACGTATGGCAGCACGGTGCTTACCCGGCCATTAGCGTCCAGTTTCCGCAAGAAGCCTGCACCGGAACCATCGGCTATGTATAAAGATTGATTTCTGTCATCCCATATTATCTTTTTCGGACTTGCAAACATGGCCTTCAGAGGATCGGCGTCATCTTTTTGTCCCCAATGGATTGAATCTCCTGCTATCAAAGAAACCGTTACATTAAAAGCGGCAGGGTCTGTGCCCGGAGTAGTTGGTGTACCCGGTGTAGTGGGAGTAACCGGAGTACTTCCTTCGTTAGTTTTTTCGCAGGCAGTACAAACCATCATGATGGCAACGGCAGATAGGAACAGGTTTCTGATAAACATAAATTGAATTTTTATTTTTATGTGAAACTATCTGAACGTTTACCACAGATCAAACACAGTGTGTATAAAATGGTGATTTTGTGTAACCAATTGTAATGACCTGTGTTGACATTTTAATCCCGGCATATTTACAGCTTAAAACTTTTTAAGAACCTTATCAGTAAACAACAATCTTTTCAAAGAATAAGCTTTTATAAGAATTTATAATTATTACCGAAGTAAGCACTATTTTTAAGATGTTCTTTGCTCATTAAATTCAGGTTAGATATGTGGTGGATATATGCGTTGCTATCTGCTTTTTTTGCATCCCTGACAGCTATCTTTGCTAAAATCGGAGTTGCTAACGTAAACAGCAATCTGGCAACTGCCATACGTACTGCGGTTATCCTGGTAGTGGCATGGGGAATAGTGTTTGCAAGAAATGAACAGCGAGGTTTGACGATTCTTTCAAAACGTAATTTGTTGTTCCTGATAATATCAGGACTGGCGACCGGACTCTCCTGGATATTTTACTTTAAAGCCCTGCAGATAGGCAAGGTGTCGCAGGTGGGGCCTGTTGATAAGTTAAGTGTAGCGCTGACTATAATACTGGCGGCAATCTTTCTAAAGGAAGTGCTGTCGGTTAAAATTATTGTAGGTGCCTTGTTTATTATTGCAGGTACTATTATACTTATCTATAAATAGCTAAATTTTTTTGCACGCCCGGTTATTATTGCGAAAAAAATACTAATATTGATTAGACGCCGGGACAGACATACTATTTATTAAGCCTCTCATTATAATACTATTTTACTGTCAGCAGTCAAGCGATCAAAGCCGTAAAAAGATGTATTTCTGAAGGTTAAAGAAGACATGATAGAAGTACCCTAACGATTTCATATTGATAGCTTCCATTTTTGATAACAGTAATATCAAATCAATTATGAAAGTTATGCAATGGGACACACCCGATTCTAAAGAAGACACCGTTATAATAGAAGAGAATGTATTGCCACACTTTTACAATGCTCTTCACCAGCACAACGAAATACAAATCAGCCTGATTTTTAAAGGTAAAGGTACATTAACTGTAGGCAGTTATACCCAGGCTTTTAAGCCAGGTGATGTATATATTATAGGAGCTAATCAGCCACATCTTTTTAAGTTTGATGCTGCTTATTTCGGCAGCCCCGAAAAAGATACACATGCCATTCATTTACATTTTGATTTTAAACGCATCCCGGAAACATTTTTTCTTCTGCAGGAATTAAGTTCCATCAGAAAATTTATCTCCTCCTGCATAGCAAGCCTTCAGCTTCCACGGGAATATGAAGGGCATGCTGCAACGCTCATCAAAAAGGTCAGTGCCAAAACAGGTTTGGAGCGTCTGTTAGGGTTACTTGAAATCTTCCATTATTTTTCAAACGGTGTTGTTGGTTGGAAGTCTTTATCTACGGGTTTTACTAATTACGCCTTTACTAAATCGGAAGGTAATAGAATGAAGGATGTTTTCAGATATACCCTCGACAATTACGCAGAGAATATCACTTTAAATAAGATAGCCTCCATCGCGCATATTACACCTCATGCATTTTGCAAATACTTTAAACAACACACAAGAAAAACCTATAATAATTTTCTCAACGAGGTTAGAGTTAACGAGGCGTGCAAGAAGATTATAAGCGGTAGTTACGACGGTCTTTCAACCATTGCATATAAAACAGGTTTCAAAGGAGCAAGCAATTTCAACCGGGTATTTAAAAAAACTACGGGCATGTCGCCAAGCGATTACAGGAAAGAATTCAGGTGTCGGGTATGAGTTATGGGCGTATGGGTTAAACCCCGAAGGGGCAATGTCATTTAGTTAAGGATTTTGAAGTGCAGGTTCAGGTTCCCCTCCTTTCAAGGAGGGGACGTTCAATTAAGATGCGAAGCACTTAATTGAACGGGGGTGGTTGATGGCTGCAAGTGATTAGTAACTTGCATCTAAGGCGGCACTCATATCGACCAGGCTAATTAGTCACAATCGTCAACCACCCCCGATGTAAAACGTGCTTCGCATCGTTTTACATCTCCCCTCCTTGAA
>CAXTDO010000246.1:0-7940 GCA_964242315.1 uncultured Flavihumibacter sp. | reverse complement strand
TCATTGGACTTCGTCGCGTAGAGGAGATGTTTGCGTGAAGGGCAGATGGAGATAATTGTTGAGCAGGATTTTCAGGATTAAAAATTATTTTCAAAATTTTGCATAGAAATTCAGATAATTATTTTTAATTCTGAAAATCCTGCTTCAACTTCGGCACAATTACAACCCTGCCTGTATGAGGAAATTTTACTGTTATACTTTTTGTTTACTATGTATTGCGTTTGCTAACGCACAGCGTTCCGCTTCTGTTAATGAACAAAGAGCCGGCATAATTTACAAAAATATTTACCGGGTATTTTATGATGAGCCGAAACATTTGTTCAGAGAAACCAATGATTCCGCTAAAAACGAAAGACTGCATTCTTACCTCTGGCCATTATGCGGATTAATACAAGGGGTTAATGAAATGGATGCCCTCCAACGTGACCAGAAAACCATGAAACCGGTACTGGACGCAATATATTTATACCGCAGCAACAAACCGCCTGTAACGGGTTACGATTCCTATGTTGTAAAAGAGGGCGGTGGCGACCGGTTTTATGATGATAACCAGTGGATAGGGCTTGCAAGCATAGACGCCTATAACCGTACAAAAGATAAAACTTATTTAGGCGTGGCAAAGGAAATATACCGGTTCATGATGTCGGGTTATGATACGGCAGCGGGTGGAGGACTGTACTGGAAGGAAGGTGACCATACTTCCAAAAATACCTGCTCAAACGGACCGGGAGTAGTGCTTGCATTACAGTTATATATCGTAGAAAAAGATAAAAAATACCTGGATACCGCCCTCATGATTTATGACTGGACAAAAGACAAACTGCAGAATCCGGAAGGAATTTATTATGATAATATAAAGATCCCCGGTGGCAGAATTGGCAAGGCTACCTATACCTATAACACAGGTACGATGTTACAAAGTGCCGTGCTGTTATACAATATTACCAAGAACAACAAATATTTACAGGAGGCGCAACGAGTGGCAAATGTTTCGTTGCAGTCTTTTTACAAAGGCAGGTTCCCCGGTAACTACTGGTTCAATGCAGTTTTGATGCGGGGTTACATAGAGTTGTATAAGGTTGATAAAGATAAAAAATTCCTACAGGCTTTTGCTAAAGATGCCGACAGGATCTGGAATGAAGAAAGAGATGCTGACAATCTCATCGGAACCAAAAAAAATAAAACCTTACTGGATCAGGCGGCCATGCTTGAAATTTATGCACGCCTTGCAAAGCTTGAAAACGAAGGCTTGGCTTTTAAAACCTATTAGGTTTGATCACAGCGTCTTTGCATTAAAGCCTCTTAAACCTAATAGGTTTGAAAGCCCTAATAGGTTTAAAAGCCAAACAATGAAGCCAGCCACCATACAAATAATCAAGGAAGAACTCTCCAACCTGCCCGTGGCAAGGGTTCTGGAAATTTGTCTGCGATTAGCCAGGTACAAAAAGGAAAATAAAGAACTGCTAACCTATCTTTTATTTGAATCCCACGATGAAGAAGCTTTCATTGCAAATGCAAAAAAAGAAATGGATGACTCCTTTGAAGAGATCAACAGTAATAACGCCTACGTTATAAAGAAATCACTTAGAAAAATATTGAGAACGATCGCTAAATACAGCAGGCATACCGGCACCAAACAATCCGAACTTAATATGTTAATCCACTTCTGTAAAAATGTAAAAAAATACAACATACCTTATAACAAAAACACCGCCCTGAAAAACATTTATGAAAGACAGATAAAAAAAATAAATGCCCTGGTACCATTGCTTCACGATGATCTGCAATATGATTATAAAAAGGAACTTTTGTTGCTTTAGTTCAGGTGTCAGGTATGAGGTATCAGGTATGAGGTATCAGGTATGAGGTAAACATACTAAATAACATTACCATTTTACTACTGCAAACGACAAACAATTAACAATTAACCACTAACACTTAACCATTAATAATCTAATTTTAATCAACTATTTAAACTGATCATGCGTAACTTTTTAAGCTTGTTATTTGTGCTGATATGTTTTGTTGTCAAGGCACAGGATGATAATCCTGACGGACGCAGTAAAAAAGATAATTTCTCTAAAATGCGTGAGAAAGATATAAGAAGTGACATTGCGGCTTTTGCAATGGCAGGTATCGACGAAAGTGTGGGCAAGCTGCCCTTAAAGAACATACCGATGACAGACTATGGTAATAACTTTATGAAGTTTGAAGGTAATGATGTATCCGTTGTAGTAAAAGCCGGAACGTTTATTCCGGCTAAGCACAAACTGGCGTACTATGAAGAAACTTTTCTTGTTAAGATCGACGGGAAACCTTACTTTGGTAACTATGGTAAAGTGCCGAAAACCACTATAGAGTCCGTAACGGTTTTGGTAGGTAAAGATAGCGTGGCAATACCGGCAACCGCATACTTCGACTTGTATAACCCCAGCTTCATTTACAAGGATGCATCAGGAACAGAAAGAACCTTAAACAGCGTTTATTTTTCACCTGACAAACGTACGATGTATATTTATATGCTGAATAAGGAAGATAAGGGAAGCTATGAAGTTACCTGGGTGATACAGGACAAAAAATACCTGCGGCGTGTGGTTGACTTTAACCTTTTAAAATAAACATTGCTCCATTTTATGAGAAAACGACTGCTACCATTTGCCGCCTGCACGTTAGTGCTAATAAGCGTTGCGAGCTTTGCTCAGCCAATTACTCCCTCAAATGCACTCAATAGCTATCTGAATAATAAGGATACCGTTTTTCACTGGGAGCTTAAAGATTCTTTCAATGTGGGCTCGGTAAAAGCATATAATTTGTTGCTAACCTCTCAGCAGTGGCGAACCTATATATGGACGCATCAACTCACCATCCTGGTGCCATCCCAGATTCAGCATGATGAAGCTTTGTTATTTATTACAGGCGGCTCCATTAAAAACGGCTTGCCCAACTGGAACGGTCCCGGCGATGCGCTGTACAAAGCAATGAGTAGTATAGCAGAGGGTAATAAGGCCATTACAGCGGTTTTGAGACAGACACCCAATCAACCATTATACGGTAATCTCACTGAGGACGCACTGATCTCTTACACGTTGCATAATTTTAAAAACGATGGGGATTACTCCTGGCCGTTACTTTTTCCAATGGTTAAGAGCGCAGTGCGTGCCATGGATGCCATCCAGTCTTTCTCCAAACAAAGTTTACATAATAACATTAAAGATTTTGTGGTATCGGGAGCGTCCAAACGTGGCTGGACAACCTGGCTCACCGGCGCTAACGACAAAAGGGTGGTAGCAATAGCGCCCATGGTTATCGATATCCTGAATATGCCTGTTAGTCTTGATTACCAGATTAAAACATGGAAAGAATACAGTATACAAATCAAAGACTATGTAGACCTGGGTATTCCGCAGGAAGCGCATACGGAATCAGGGACTGCCCTCAATACTATGATAGATCCATACTCCTATAAAAAAACGCTTTCGATGCCTAAGATGCTTTTTATGGGTACTAATGATGAGTATTGGGTAATAGACAATGTTAAGAATTACATAGACAGCATTCCCGGAAAATATCTGATTAACTATGTACCGAATGCCGGTCACAATCTTGGTGATGGCAAACAGGCCTTTGAAGGGTTAGGCGCTTTTTTCGGAATTACGATCAACCATCAGGCTTATCCGGCGTGTAACTGGAAAACTACCTCGAGCGGTGGTAATGTGTCTGTATCAATTTCAACAACTGCAAACAAATTAGTAGATGTAATTGTATGGTCTGCCGTTTCAGACGACATTGATTTCCGTAACGACAAATGGCAGTCAAAAAGCCTGGGCATAGCACAAAAGTCTTCCATAACCGTTAAAGAACCCTTTCCTCAAAAAGGCTACGGGGCATTTTACGTGGATCTGAAATACAAAGATAATAATGGAGGCACTTTCCTGGTAAGCACACGTGTATTTGTTACCGATAGCAAAAAAGTTCTATAGGGTTCAGCGAAAAGTCAGGAAGTAAAAAGAGATTATTCTTTCATCGAAGTTTCTTCGTTTTAATTTTTGTTGTAATTTTGTTCTTCATCAAAGAAAAGGAGGTATTCATGCAATCTACAGATCAATCATGGACACCTTCGGTTATCAATCTTTAACCGAACGTTCATAAAAATAATCTGCGACGCATGCAAGCGTCATTAGCCACTAAGAATTCTTAGTGGCTATTTTGTGTTGTAAGGCCACAAAGACACTAAGGCACAAAGAAGCACTGAGAAATTTCTTTGTGTTTCTTCGTGCCTTAGTGTCTTCGTGGCGAAATGTCTCCGGATAGTAACTTTATACCTGCTACTTAACGTTAACCTCAATAGTACTTGAAAGCTTCCCTCCATAAGAGCGGTGGATGCCATCGGCAAACTGCAATGTTAATCTATGCTTGCCGGACTGTAGCGGAATGGACGCTTCGGTCTGTGCTTTGCCAAAATGAATATGAGTACTGTCTTTTCCAACTACAGTTCCTGCTGCGGTGGAATCACCTGCATCAATGAGTAAATGGTGATGGCCTGTGCCTGCTTTTACCGCCCCGGCGGTATCTACCTTGATACCATCGGCGCCCATTTCAACCTTTACGGGCGAAGTAACCGACTGACCGTTCTTTAAATTTTTGAAATAAACTTTTGCACCTGCCGGTATATCGGGTACCGGCTCTACATTTCCCATAGCCATGTCATGATGCACGGAAGTATCGGAATGAGTTGCTGAAGAATCCTTAGTGTTTTCTGTGGAGGCATCCGGGTTTGAGTTACAGGAAGCAACCATCCCCATGAAAACAACAGCCGGCAAAATGAAAAATCTGTTCATCTTAAAATAATTTAATAATTAAATATAGCGGAAAATTACGCTCTATATCCTTTCACCAATAATGAATTTGTAAAACGCTCCTGTTGTACATTTACCTGAAGAATGAAGAAAACTTTTTATTGCATCGATGCACATGCCTGTGGCAATCCTGTTAGGCTGATAGCCAGCGGCGGCCCGATCCTCGAAGGAACTGACATGAGTGAAAAAAGACAGCACTTTTTAAAGGAATTTGACTGGATACGTAAAGGACTTATGTTCGAACCGCGCGGTCATGACATGATGAGCGGCAGTATACTATATCCGCCACATAACTCATCAAATGACGCCGCAGTATTGTTTATTGAAACCAGCGGTTGCTTACCCATGTGCGGCCACGGTACTATCGGCACCATTACCATTGCCATTGAAGAGGGCCTGATCGCACCTAAGACTCCCGGAACTGTTCGCCTGGAAACACCGGCTGGATTGGTACTTGTTGAATACAAACATAAAGATGCTGCATCCGGTTCGGGAAAAGTAGAAAGTGTAAAGTTCATCAATGTTGCTGCTTACCTGGCAGCAACGGAACTAAGTGTAGATTGTCCTGAATTGAAAGAACTGGCGATAGATGTTTCTTATGGTGGTAATTTTTACGCAATCATTGATGTACAAAAGAATTTTAAAGGACTGGAATATTATCCTCCTGACAAGCTCATAAGTTGGGCCAGGATTTTACGTGACAGAATCAACGAAAAATACAGTTTTGTGCATCCTGAAAATAATACCATCCGCGGATGTTCTCATATATTATGGACAGGCGCCTTAATAGATCCGGCATCAACGGCACGTAATGCAGTATTTTATGGTGATAAGGCAATTGATCGTTCTCCTTGCGGAACAGGTACCTCAGCGCGTATGGCTCAATGGTATGCAAAAGGGAAACTAAAAAAAGGCGATACCTTCATTCATGAAAGTATCATCGGTTCGAAGTTTACCGGTACAATTGAAGAAGAAACAACAGTAGGGGGAAGGCCTGCTATTCGTCCGGGCATTGAAGGGTGGGCCAGAATTTATGGACATAACACCATTACAATAGACCCTGACGACGATCCGTATGCATACGGCTTCCAGGTAATTTAAAAGATATATAACAAACAGATTGGTTCATTACTGATTTCAAAAAAATAATCATGTCAAAACGGGTAATCGTCATAGGTGGAGGAATTGTAGGCCTTTGCAGCGCTTACTACCTTCGGCAGGAAGGTTTTGATGTTACTGTTCTTGATAAATCACCCAAACAGGAAGGCTGCTCATACGGAAACGCAGGATATATATGTCCGAGCCATTTTGTGCCAATGGCAACACCCGGTATTATAAAACAGGGGTTTAAATGGATGCTTAACTCTAAAAGCCCTTTTTATATTCAGCCAAGGTTTAATGCCAGCCTTATAGACTGGGGACGTAAATTCATAAAGAGTGCCACCCAAAAGCATATTGCTGCTTCGGCTATACCACTGCGTGACATTGCATTATTAAGTAAAAAGCTTTACGAAGAATGGATGCAAATCTCCGGTTTTGATTTTGGCTACAAACCGGTTGGATTACTGGAATTATTTAAGACGGAAGAAAGCGCCCTGCATGCGGAAGCAACGGTAAAAGACGCTACAGCATTAGGTCTGGAAGCAAGATTACTCGATAAAGAACAGGTGCAGCAGATGCAGCCCGGCACCAATATTGATATTCTGGGCGCTGTTTATTTCGGTTGCGACGCGCAGGTGTTTCCAAACAAGTTAATGAGTGACCTGTTAAACTGGCTAAAAAATAACAACGTGCAATTTAAAGCCGGCCAGGAAGTCACCGGCTTTACAAATGAGGGAAATAATATTAAAGCAGTTAATACTACAAGTGCCGTCTTTCCTGCAGATCGTGTTGTACTGGCCGCGGGAGTTTGGTCACGCCGGATAGCCGTACAACTGTCTCTGAAATTACCCATGGTAGGTGGCAGGGGCTATTCCGTTACCCTGGAAAATTCAATGTACAAGGTGCCCTGTCCGGTTATTTTAAATGAAGCACGCGTGGCTATTTCACAACTTAATGACAACAGGATCCGTCTTGGCGGCACTATGGAAATAACCGGACTCAATGCACGCCCCCGTATGAATCGTGTGCGGGGTATTTTAGAGTCTGTAAAAAAATATTTCCCTGATTACGAAATACCAATGCCCGTCGAGAAAGATGTATGGTATGGCTACCGGCCCTGCAGTGCAGATGGACTGCCTTATATCGGCATTGGCGGCCAATACCAAAACGTTATAATTGCTACAGGGCATTCCATGCTGGGATTGAGCCTGGCCGCTGCTACCGGCAAACTGGTGAGTGAACTGGCAGCCGGTAAACCTGTTTCTATGAATTTAAAGCCTTTCGATGCAACACGTTTTAATTAACAGGTGTTTAAAACGAAACCGGTTAAAGTAATAAATATTTAGTATGCATTACAATGTAGTTTCACGAAGATCCCTGTTTGTACTGGTTTGTGTTATCATTACAATGCAACAGTCAAGGTCTCAATCGCCTCCATCATTATACCAGCAAAGCAGCGATATCAATAATATAATGGTGCAATACAATGCAGACAGGGGAAGCCTGACACGGACATACTTTGTAGAAGGGTCTCCGGAGCGGCGCGAACGTTTAAAAGAATTCAACGCAATATATCTGCAACAATTGCAACAACTGAAATGGGAGTCGTTGCCAGTAGGAAGCAAGGTTGATTTTGTTTTATTCAGGCGTGATATAGAAGCACAAATCCAGCAACTGAACATGGAAGAAAAAGAAACCGGCCTTCTTAATACCTGGTTCCCGTTTTCAGCAAAAATATATGAAATAGAAAAATCAAGGCGCAAGGGCACTCAGCCCGATGCTGCAAAATTGGCTGCTGACATAAGTACGCTTTCGGTAGACATCAACCAAAAAAATAAACTGCTTGAAAAAGAAACAGGCATTAATATTTACTTAACCAGGCGGGCACAGCAGGTTGTGATAGGCCTGCAAACCGCACTTCGAAACGTAAATGATTTTTATATGGGCTACGATCCTTTGTATACATGGTGGATACCTCAGTCT
>CAXTDO010000245.1:0-7956 GCA_964242315.1 uncultured Flavihumibacter sp. | reverse complement strand
GTTCGGCGCGGATTGCCGATTTGGGCTCATGCGTAATGGGTGGATAATGTATGGATCTTAGAATTGAATTACCGTTGTGCACGTAAGCATCAAAATAATGTTCATCCAATCCAAGGTATAAGGCAATTGCCTGCATCAATGCAAGTCCCGATTTTTCAAAAGCTTTGTAAGCCGAGCGGAAGGTTGGGGTAAAAGGAGCAACCTCCTGCACCGTAACGTTATCAGGATATTCTGATTTAACAGGATCATCGTCTTCTACTGTTTGCCCGAACTGGAAAAACTCTTTAAGGTCCGGGGCATCACTGCCTTTGGCATGTTCTTTTCCAAACGATGTGTACCCTCTCTGACCTGCCAGTCCGGGAACTTCATATTTCCTTTTTTCGTCGGAAGGCAACGAAAAAAATTGCTGCACATATTTGTACAGGTCAGCAATAAGATCTTCAGGAATGCCATGATTCTTTACTGCAACAAAACCAACTTCTTCATAAGCTTTGCCTAGTTGGTTTACAAAAGCCTTTTTCTTTTCAGGATCGCCTGATAAAAAATCAGCAAGGTCTACTACTGGTATTGACATATCGCGAGCATTTTTGGGTTTATAATGAATTGATGTTGTTCTAGCAGGTAAATTTATACAGGATTTTCGGATGGAAGTTAATTTTGAAGCAGGATTTACAGGATGAAAAAGGATTTTCAGAATTTTGCAGACGAGCATTCTAACATTAAATGCTAACTCTAACAACAAAATTCTGTAAATCCTCTGCTATCCTGTAAATCCTGCTTCAAGATTCTGTAAATCCTTTCCCATCCTGAGAATCCTGCTTAAAAGTCGGCGCTTTTGGGTGTCCTCGGGAAAGCGATCACATCTCTTATGTTGGTCATACCGGTAACAAACTGAACCATGCGTTCGAAGCCCAGGCCGAAGCCTGCATGGGGCACGGTGCCAAACCTCCTGGTATCCAAATACCACCATAACTCATGGGCAGGAATGTTCATTTCTTTCATTCTCTCTTCCAGCTTATCCAGGCGTTCTTCTCTTTGAGATCCTCCCACAATTTCACCGATGCCCGGAGCGAGAATATCCATTGCCGCTACTGTTTTGCCATCGTCATTCTGGCGCATATAAAATGCCTTAATTCCTTTTGGATAATTGGTTAAGATTACGGGTTTTTTAAAATGCTTTTCAACCAGATAACGTTCGTGCTCACTTTGAAGATCTATGCCCCATCCTTCCACCGGGTACTGAAATTTCTTTTTCTTGTTGTGATTACTTTCTTTCAGGATGTCGATTGCCTCAGTATAGGTGATCCGTTCAAAGTTATTGTTTATAACAAATTCCAGTTTTTCAATCAGGCCTAGTTCACTTCGCTCCTGTTGCGGTTTTTGCTTTTCTTCTTCAGCAAGCCGGGTTGCTAAAAATTCAATGTCGTCACGGTTATTGGTCATTACATAACCAATAATAGATTTGATGAATTCTTCAGCAAGGTTCATATTATCTTCAAGGTCGTAAAATGCCATTTCAGGCTCTATCATCCAGAATTCAGCCAGGTGCCGTGTTGTGTTGGAATTTTCTGCACGAAAAGTAGGGCCAAAAGTATAGATCTCACTAAAAGCCATAGCCGCCAGTTCACCTTCCAGTTGGCCGCTAACGGTTAAATTGGTACTGCGACCAAAGAAATCGTCCTTAAAATCAATAGAGCCATCCTCATTATGGGCAGCATTATCAAAAGGCAAGGTTGTTACACGGAACGTTTCTCCGGCGCCTTCTGCATCGGAGGCAGTGATGATAGGCGTATGCAGGTGAACAAATCCCTTGCTATGAAAAAACTGGTGTACTGCAAACGCCAGTGCATGACGTACGCGAAACACGGCGCCGAAAGTATTGGTTCTGAAACGCAGGTGCGCAATTTCTCTCAGGTAGTCGAGACTCGGTTTGTTTTTAAGCTGAAGCGGATATTTTTCCGCATCACAATCTCCCAGTATTTCTATGGTAGTCGCCTGTACTTCTGTTTTCTGTCCCTTGCCCAGCGAAGGAATAAGATTTCCTGTTACTTTCAACGAAGCTCCGGTGTTGATGCGTTTCAACAATTTTTCATCAAACGTTCCCAACGCTGCTACAATCTGAATGTTATTATTAGTGCTTCCATCATTCAACGCTATAAACTGGTTGTTACGGAATGTACGTACCCATCCCATTACAGTTATTTCCTGGCTGGTGGCTTCACTCGCCAGCAGATCTTTCACTTTCACTCTTTTGTTGAACATTGTTGCATTTTTATGTGGTTGCAAATATAAACCGCATAACGTTTGATACGAAGGAATTTTACGTAAGGGTAAATGCTACCAGTATCGGGTATTGCATGTAGTAACATGTAGTGGTATTGTATTGCTTAACAAAATAAAATATTTATACTGGATGCATCATCCATTATAATCTATAATGAATGGATGAGAATGCACTTTAATTAGTTTCAATTCTCTATATTTCCTTTGTAAAATCAATTCTTATGACTATTGCATTTTTCTCAGCAAAATCTTATGATAAAGAATTTTTTAATAGCTTAAACAGCAGTAATAAAATCAACTATTGGGAAGTGTCATTGAATGAACAAACAGTAAGTCTGGCAAAAGGCTGTAATGCAGTTTGTGTTTTTGTAAATGATATATTAAATGAAACCGTAGTGGAGCAATTATCGCAGCTTGGTGTAAAACTTATAGCATTAAGATGTGCCGGTTTTAACAATGTTGATCTTAATGCCGCACACAATTATAAAATTCCTGTAGTACGCGTTCCGGCTTACTCGCCTTATGCAGTAGCCGAACATGCAGTAGCATTGATTCTTACACTTAACCGCAAAACACATAAAGCTTATAACCGCGTAAGGGAAGGAAACTTTTCTATTGAAACATTTACCGGTTTCGACCTTTTCGGGAAAATAGTGGGTGTAATTGGAACAGGTAAAATTGGCCAGGCATTTTGCAACATCATGTTGGGTTTCGGCTGCACGGTGCTTGCATTCGACATCATTGCAAATAAACAAATGGAGGCAAAAGGAGTAGATTATCTTCCATTGGCAAAAGTGCTGGAGCAGTCAGACATTGTCTCTTTGCATTGCCCGCTAACCGAATTATCACATCATCTTATAAACAATGAAACATTAGGCATGATGAAAAAGGGTGCCATGCTTATTAATACAAGTCGCGGCGCTCTTATAGATACCGGAGCCGCAATAAGCGCATTAAAAACAGGCCATCTGGCGTATCTTGGAATTGACGTTTATGAGCAGGAAGAAAAATTGTTCTTCAATGACCTTTCCGGAAAAGTAATTCAGGACGATATTATTATGCGGCTTATCAGCTTTCCCAACGTACTCATTACTGCGCACCAGGGTTTCTTTACCAGGGAAGCGCTTACAAAAATCGCCCGCACCACTTTGCAAAACATATTGAATTTTGAAGATGGCAAGGCGTTAATGAGTACACTTTAAAATGTCGTGTGAATTGCTATCAGCTATCAGCAGTCAGGCATCAGCAGCTCAAATCTGATAAGCTTTCCTTCTGATATCTGACTGCTGATAGCTGATAGCCAAATAACCATCATTTAACGGTTGACATGACTTTAATTAATTATTACAAAACCCTTTATATAACATTCTGAAAGTAATTGATATAATTTTTATAAAATCTGTAACAGCTTGCTAAGATCTATTTATTGATATTGCACATAAGAAGTACGCAATATATAATTTTACAAATACGTTAAAAGCAAAATATTTTTGCTTTTAACGTATTTGTGGTAATATTGCAATGGAAATTAAACTGATTGGTTCATTCTCTCATAGCTTATCAGTGCATTTTAAGTTCCTTCAACAGAATTCAGTTCATTTTTTCACAATCTAAGATCGGTTTTTTGATTTACTCATTTCAAGTGTTTTTATGTACGATACTTTACAATTGAACGACATGATCGTTCCCGAGTTGCTCGATATTGCTGAGCAGCTTAAAATTCCCAATTCCAAAAAACTGGATAAAAAAGACCTCATCTCTAAAATCCTTGCAGGACAGGAAGCTGCTCCGGGCGCCGGCAAAAATGGTGAAGAAGAAAAACGCAAACGTAAAAGAATCATAAAACCTGCTACAGACGCGGCACGCGAAGTAGTTGCAGTAGAGCATATTGAAGACGAAAAGCCACGTAAACCGGAACTGAAAAAGACTGCTCCTAAAAAAGAAGATAAGCTTCCGTTAAGAAGGCCTGTTAAAAAGAAGCTGGAAGAAGAAGTTGCCGAATCAGAAAATGATAACGCCGGTAACAATAACATGAATAACAATAACGGCAACAACAATAACGTTGACGCACGTACTATCAGAGAAGAACAACAGGAAGATGAAGGAGATGATGAGGATAGGAATGAAAATGAAAATCACCGTGGAAATGAGAATGAGAACGAAAATGACGAAGGTGGTGATGAGAATGGTGAAAATATGATCGAGGAAAACGGAAACTATCAGGGTACTCAACAAGCATCAGACACTGTAGTTAACAAAGGCTATCCTCAACAACGCCGCAACGATTTTTTCAATATAGAATTTGATGGTATTATTCAGGCAGAAGGAGTTCTTGAAATGATGCCAGACGGCTACGGTTTCTTACGTAGCAGTGATTATAACTACCTTTCTTCTCCGGATGATGTATACGTATCTCCTTCCCAAATAAAATTGTTTGGCTTAAAAACAGGCGACACTGTTCATGGTTCCGTTCGCCCACCAAAGGAAGGAGAAAAATATTTTGCATTGCTTAAAGTGGAAACGATTAACGGCAAAGGGCCTGAAGAAGTGCGTGACCGTGTTCCATTCGATTACCTTACACCGTTGTTCCCCTTTCAAAAGCTGAATCTGTTTACTGCGGCTACCAATTTCAGCACACGTATTATGGATCTCTTTACTCCCATAGGTAAAGGCCAGCGCGGACTGATCGTATCTCAACCAAAGACCGGTAAAACCATGTTGTTAAAAGCAGTAGCTAATGCTATTGCTGAAAATCATCCGGAATGTTACTTAATGATTGTACTGGTAGACGAACGCCCGGAAGAAGTAACAGATATGGAAAGAAGCGTAAGAGCTGAAGTTATTGCTTCTACCTTTGATGAGCCAGCCGAAAAACACGTTAAGGTTTCTACCATGGCTTTACAGAAAGCAAAGCGCCTGGTAGAATGCGGCCATGATGTGGTGATCCTTCTCGATTCAATTACAAGGCTTGCACGTGCACACAATACGGTAGCGCCCGCCAGCGGTAAGGTGTTGTCAGGTGGTGTAGAAGCCAATGCCATGCAAAAACCAAAACAGTTTTTTGGAGCGGCCCGTAAAATTGAAAACGGTGGATCTCTTACCATTCTTGCAACCGCATTGATAGATACCGGCTCAAAAATGGATGAAGTGATCTTCGAAGAATTTAAAGGAACCGGTAATATGGAATTGCAGTTGGATAGAAGATTGTCTAACAGACGTGTATTTCCTGCTATTGATCTGGTAGCATCTTCAACACGACGCGACGATTTGTTACTTGATAAAGATGTGCTGCAACGTATGAACCTGCTGCGTGTATTCTTAAGCGATATGAACGCGGAAGAGGCAATGAACGAATTACTTAAACGCATGCGTGGAACAAGAGACAACGAAGAGTTCCTTGCAAGCATGAACAGATAAGCTACAAAGGATCTTGAACTGTGATTTATTGATTAAATGACTAACTATGATTAAGAGCGTTATGATTGCTTATTGTAATTGAAATTTATGATATACAATAAGTCACCATTGTACTACTGGCCATAGCTGATCATTTAATCAATAAATCTCAGTTCACAATCACCTCATGATCACATTTTTCAATCTCACCTTTTCAGAATAATTTCTAAGTGTTTGCAATATTTCTTTATCAGTTAATTCGTACAAATTAACATCTTTCGTAGAAAGATTAAATTGCCAAATTGCAGCATTGACTCCCGATGCGGTATCATTTTCAAGATAACCAATCAGAATCAGGTTGTTGTTATCAATCCATGCAGCGTCTTCCACCGAATTCCCCGGTCCCAAAAATACGAGCTGTACTTTTTCTTTCTTTTTCAAATCAATCAGGCTTACTGCTGTTTCAGGTTCCTGGTCATGACCTATTAACTGGCCATTTTTATTTTTAGTGATTGCTGTATTATAACTGTCAAGGTCTATAAACTTTGAACTATCAGGTGAGTACTTCAAAAACTGACCGTATAAATCAAAGTAATTTTTTTCAGGAGTAAAGGCGGTTTTAAAGTGAAAATCTTCTTTCCAGAATTTAGTCACAGTAAATTTATTCCAGTTCAGTTGAGGTATCGACAACCTTGCATATTTTGAAAATCCGGTTTCATTAATTATTGCCAGCTTTTCTGCCGGCAATTCATTATCCTGCTTATCGTTTGTTACTGAATCCTGATCTCCATTTATTTCGTCTGCCTCTTGATCTGTGTTATTGTTACACGCATTAAGTGCCAGCACAACGCTCAAGGATATAAGAAACATCTTTTTCATAACATGAAGATTTGAAAATTTTGAAGGTACATAATTATGATGCCGCTTTAAGGTAATTTACGGTCGTTTAACACAGTTTTAAATGTCAATTGAAAAAGTAGATATTGAAAGTTTTCTGGGGCTGGCTAAAACCAATTTAATTATAGACGTAAGAAGTCCGGGTGAATACAAGCATGCTCATTTTCCGGGTGCATGCAATCTTGCATTGTTTACAGATGAAGAAAGAAAGATCGTTGGTACCGCCTATAAACAACAAAGCCGCGAGCAGGCAATAAAAATAGGATTAGATTATTTTGGTGTGAAAATGCGGAAGATGGTGGAAGAAGTGGAACAGATTACTCATAAAAATCCATCTGCAGTTATACTCGTTCACTGCTGGCGGGGTGGCATGAGAAGTGAAGCCGTAGCCTGGTTGCTTGATCTATATGGATTTAAGGTTTGCCTGCTCAAAGGAGGTTATAAAAGATTCAGACAGTATGTTCTGCAAACATTTACATTATCTTTTAAGTTTCAACTTTTATCTGGCTATACAGGTTCGGGAAAAACAATGCTTCTGCAACAATTAGCCGGACAGGGAAAACCTGTTATTGACCTGGAAGGTATTGCCAATCACAAAGGCTCTGCGTTTGGAGCCATTGATCAGCCCTCTCAACCATCTCAGGAAATGTTTGAGAATATACTGGCTCTTGAGTTAAGAACTAATATTACAGATTATATTTGGATTGAAGACGAAAGTCAAAGAATAGGCGCTGTTGTTATACCATCTAAAATGTGGGAACAAATGCAGCAGTCGCCTGTTTATTTTTTGGATATACCGTTTGAGTGCAGGTTGCTTAAAATAATAAAGGAATATGGCGGGCTTGAAAAAGAAAAACTTACAGAGGCTATAAAGCGTATTCAAAAAAGACTGGGTGGCCATGAAACAAAAATAGCGATACAATATATTGAGGAAGATAACCTTTTAGAATGCTTTAGAATACTACTTAAATACTATGATAAATGTTATCAAAAATGTTTAAATAACAGGTATAAAATCAATCCTGCCGGCGATATGGTTATATGCAAAGCGGTTGAAGAAAAAGAAATTGTTTTATCAATGCAAAGTCTTAACAAGAAAGCCGATACAATATGAACAACCCTGCTATGAATAATGAACTGGTTCAGCTCACCAAGTACTCGCACGGAGCCGGCTGCGGCTGCAAAATTTCGCCCGAGATTCTTGACAAGATCCTGCAAAATAACTTTGCACAGCCGGATAATGATAAATTAATCGTAGGTAATCATAGCAAGGACGATGCGGCGGTGTATGATTTAGGCAATGGCACTGCCCTGGTTGCTACCACCGATTTCTTTATGCCTATTGTTGACGATCCATTTGATTTCGGACGCATCGCTTCG
>CAXTDO010000244.1:0-7963 GCA_964242315.1 uncultured Flavihumibacter sp. | reverse complement strand
GCCGTATACAGGGTGACGTCATGCATTAATTCGAAAACCTTCACGCCGTTATATAATGCTTTTTCATAGTCGGCCGAATCTAACCGTAATGCCGGGGGCAATCCATTTACCTTTGTAATGATCCTGGTAGCATCGGCGCCTTTTCCTTTTTCCAACAATAATCCATTTACATTAGGCCCAACCTGTATATGCAACCAGGCCCTGGCATTACAGCCATCGTGCATAAAATAATCAACAAGCCTTGCATGCCGGCGCACCGATACCCGGCTACGGGCAGTATGCAAATAAGCTTCCGTTGCAATGGCATCCTGTCGGTAACTTAAATAATCCCCAACATAGGCAAGCAATTCTACCAGCGCAATGCCCATGTCGGCCGGGTTTCGTTCCGTCCAACCGGGTAACAACAACGCCATTCGATCCAGCATCAACGCACGGAAACTTGAATAATCTTTTGCGAGATAATTAATTTCCGGGGTGATCGCAAAGGCAGGCGCACAGTTGTGCACGGGTCTGCAATCAAAATCAGCAGGACAGGCTACCTTGAAAGAAAAATCAATGGAAGAAAGTACCGGATCGAAATTGGCAGGCGGTGCTTTATCCATGCCATCGCTTACAAGCCGTAACGTATACATAGAAAAATCACCTGCCTCAGATACTTTTACAGAAAGAACATGTGAACTATCGTCCGGGGGTGATAAGGGAAAGAATTCTTCCGGCTCGAGCGCGACGCTCAGAACGCGGATGTGCCGGATCCGTTCACCTCCTTCTACCTGGAAATTGGTTGGTTCGAGAGTTCCCGGTATAAGTGGTTTGATGAAGTGGATGAATAAGGTGGTCTGACGCTCGTTATAAGGATCAGAGGCATTATCCAGCACTTCCAGGTAGTCGATACCGTTCAATGTGGGATAAAGCTTTACAGCATTCCTTCGTGTATCATTACAACAGAAGTAATTCATTTTTACCGTGTGAATTGTGCTGTTTGAATTTGCCGGTTTTTCAAAATAGAATACACCACTGTTACCTTTAGTATCGAATCGTCATTAAGAACCTGTACATCATTAACCTCGATGAGGTCACCAAGCCATTGCCGGAGAGAGCCCTGGACGAGGAACTGCAGCGTAGCGGCCAACTCACTGCTGTTGGGTTGAAATACCAATTGCAATAAGCCGCTGCCAAAGTCGGGGCGGTTTACACGCTCACCGGGACTGGTAAACAATACCTGTTCAATCATATCACGGATATGTGTGTTATCGTCTGCCTCACCGGTACGACCGAGGTTGTTGAATTGTAATGTTAATGCAGGATTCATATTATATTCCGGTAACCCTTGTTTGTGTGGCGGTAATAAGCAACGGAGTACCATTCGGTGCGCAGATTGACTGGCTATCCATAAGCAGAACAGGCAGGCCGTTGGATGTAACGCGAATAGCAGCGCTTGTCCATTGTGCGGTTACGCACGGCACGGCCGAACCGGAAACATTAAACGGACACCCTGAAATCGTATAAGGAGCCGGTTGGGTAACAATATGCTGACCGCTCACCGTAACTCTTGGATTGGTTGCTGTAGGTTGCGCCTGTCCCGAGTGTAGACAAGTAACTGTCGCACCTTCATGTAGTAAAAAACCTGGCATAAGTTCAGGATAATATTCGTTTTATTCTATTCTCAGGGCACCTTTGTTGATATTCACTGATGTTCCTTCCATTGCTATTTCAGCCAGCCCGTTAGTTATAGTAATTTTAGACTGCGTAATCTCGATCCGGGGACTTGTAGGACTTGATACAGGGCCAGCACATATAGTAATCCCTCCGCCGGGTGTTCCATATACGGTAATGGAATTTCTGCCGGTAGTTTGTAAAACCATATTAGGTGTAATAGATGGCGAGCTGAATGCCTTTTCAGGGAGCTCGGCAGAGTTTCCCCAAAAACATCCCGTCCAAATTGGGTGATCCGCATTGCCTTGTTCAAATTCGATCCAAACACTCGAACCTATTTCAGGCATAAAAAAGGCGCCACTTCCCCTGCCGGCAGCAGGCAAACAGGGTAGAGCAAAGGTGGTAGGTATTAATCCCTGCACATCCGGAACCATAGCCTGGATACGTCCACGGTTCTCCGGATCGAAGTTGTTTGTTACGGTGCCACGATATTTTCCCAGGTAGCGGTGATTTTCATTGGTCATACAGGTACTCTTGGAAGGGTAGAAATTAAACCATTACGTGATAGTTCAAAACTTTGTTTGTATTGACCGCGCTTGATTTTATGAGTAACAGACTTCACATAATACAGTCCATCATATGCCGGTCCGGCCCCACGTACTCCAACCAGTTGACGGGCCTTTAAAATCCGGCCATAGCGCAATACATCCAGGTCGCCAATGCCAGTTACTGCTTCTGCCCATTGGGCAGCTTTTGCCAAACCTATCAGGATCGCTTTAGGTAGTGAGTACTTTGACAACTCATCAGATACCGGCGTAAACCTGGTAGGAATGGGTGGCAACAAGCCAAGCGGTGGATTAAGCGGTGTAACCGGCGGAATTACTACGCCTGTTATTGTCCTGGTTATCTCATCGTAGTGATAAACAGTTGGTATAGCATTCAGGTTATTGTCAAAATTAAATGAAAGCGCCTCCACATTCGTGTGTGCATCCATGTTAGTGTTAAGCGCGGGTTGTGGAACACCTGCTTTAATCCGGGGTCCCCAGTATGCTATATTCATTCCGGGAAGCGGGCCCGGTTCAATATAAAAAACATACCCCACATCTTCAGCAAGGGATTTGATATAAGACAGGTCGGTTCCTGTTTGAGAGGGGATACGGGTAGTGGGAATGGTTACATCAATCAGCACGCTGGGAATTACCAAAGGAACGATACCCAGAAAGCTGTACTTAGCTACCAGCAATGCCACGCGGCCTTCCGCCGGCACGGCCGGGAAGGGGAAGCCGCTAAAATCCTGCTTATTCATTATCACGGAAAGATCATCGCCGGTAATTGTAAGCAAAGATTTACCCGTTGCAGTACCCGGTTTTATTTCATGATTATTGATGACGCCATCGATAATCACTGTGGGTGTACTTTTTAAAGTTACGATAATAATCATGCGAAATAAAGGACTTACCCCACCGCCGGTAAGAAGGAAAAGAGTATGTAAGGGCGACTTATTACTTATCTCGAACGATAATTGAAAAGTACTACCCTCATCTTTGTTTGTTACAGACACATCTGTAAGCGCATCAAGCACTTCCTTAGGCGCCGGAACCGGCACAACAGGCCCTATCATCAATGTTAAATGGATTCCTTTAAGCATAAGTTTACCCCGATATCCCTGCTGGTAATGTTATGCAGATTTTTTGTCCTGGTGTACCGGTTAGCTCATTTGGATCCATCACGTTATTGGCATCGCAGAGACGCCAGAATTGTTCGGGATCTCCAAGGTATTTATGGGCTATATTATCCGGTCTTTCTCCTTCTGTTACACTATGTTCCTGCAATAAGAAAAAACTTTCAGGCGCTGGCACGAAACGCCGGCGCAGATAAGCCTGCGCCTCACCACCAGTGACTTCCACCTTGGCTACTTCAATACCATAATACCGGCTCGACGGAGGATAAGCTGCCGTCGCCATACCGGCCTGCTGTAACATAACTTGTAAAGAATCTGTGTTCATATATTATGTGATTGCATTAATGCCAAGATCTCTTAAAGCTCCACCTGCAAACATGCCGGCAAGGCGTTCTTTATTTTGCTGGTAACTCATGTACAGGCTGCCCCCTTTATGATTGAAGCCCAGGTCGTCAATAGTTAATACCCGCATACCAAGGCTCACCCTGGCCCGGATAGGATTGAGGTTGACATCAAACGCTTCTTCGGTGATACTCAATTCAGTCAGGAGCACCGGTAAAATACGCTGCCTGTTCCAGATGAAAAGAGTAAGCGCAGTTTCCATCGGTACAATTTCGAGTGTGCCTGACTGCGACATCCGGTTGTTTGCAAGTAGTTGTGCGCTTGACGGATATATAATGGTTTCCAGTGCGGCGAGCTGTGGCTGAATGCCAACCTGCAAGGTAACGGGTCCTGCTATCTCTAACTGATCCGTTGCATCAATTTCGGCTTCCAGCTTAAGGGTTTCAACAGGCGGACCGGTTAATCGCAATGCCTCCGAGCGGTTGTTGCCTTCGCTTGTGATACTTTTAACCTGGAAAGAACGCGAGAGTGAGTCAGGGTTATACTGGAAGGTTATGATACGCTGCACTGCCGCGGTTTCTTGGTTTATGAGTACGATGCCTCCTTTGATAATGTGCGGGGAGTTGGGGAAGGTGGACATGGGAATAATATAATCTACAATCTTAAATAAGTCACCCTTTTTTATTGGGTAATTAAAGAACTTCTTAAATTTGAAATTATTTAACAGTTTCGCTATACGCAATGATTATTATCAATATAGGCAATCACGAACCATCTATAATTAATTATAGCATCTACATCCAGCAATCGTTTACGAATATGCGATTGACCAGTGCTACTCTCGCAAAAGCTAATTTTCTGATGTAGATTCTGAAGTCCGCCTACACTTGCGTTTGTGCTTGATTCATACGGCCAAAGATTTCCAAATTCATCACGACCATTCCAAAATACATCTTGAACATGATCTGGTGAAGTTTTGTCTCCCTTCCAGTCGTACCCAAATATTTTAAGCTTCCTTTTGAATTTCGCCTCTTGCCCTAGCCTGGGCTGTTTAATTCTTTGAAAAGTTTTACCAACCTTGGGCCATCTTTCCTCTTCCACACCAATAGGGGTATCGTCTGGTAACTTCGCATGCGGATCATCACGATCAATTCTACCATCTGTAAGATCAAGGTATTTAGGATAAAAACTATCGTGTACCGGTTTACACCACTTAATGGGAATTGGGTCACTTTCTGTTAGTCCGGTGGGTAATCGGCATTTCTTTTTTTCCTTATCCGTATCAGGTGGTACTAACGGGGGCGCAGGATCAACTACAGGAGTGGGCTTAGTTTCCCTTTGTTCAACTTCAACTTTTGCCTCAGCTTTGTCAGGGCTTAATAGTTTTTTAACTGCAAAATATTCTTCAACCGCTTCTATTGCTTGATAAAAACCTTCCTCTGTCGCATCATTAAAAAAAATCTCAAGTTGCTGTGCAAGTATTTGAGCACTTTCATCATATTTTAATACTGCTTCGATCTCTGCCTCCATCTGATCTCTAATAATCTTATCAACTGCATTAGTAGATCTAATAGTTGCTTTAGAGACACCATCTAAAATAACATTAAACTTAATTTCGGTATCTATAACTGCAAGAAATTGTGATGATTTTGTTGTCTCAGTGTCAATAAGGGCCTTTAATAGTTGAGCATAATGCTCGGCAGCAGGACGACCTTTAAAATCACGGTCGTCGTGTTTAAATGAATCGTTAGCGTCCTCTACCCAAGAACGCATAATTCCTAAATTGTAATAACTAACAACATGACTATATATATATCTGTAGGAAATTAAATCAGTTTTAAGTACGTCAAGGTAAGTTTCATAAAGTAGCATGTCACTAGCGTTATATGAATCAATCGCAAGATCAGTGTGTGAATGAATTAATTTAATTACCTTTTCACCCTTAACGATCCATTCAGGATCAATTGACCTCCCTTTGACAAGATCCAATATTTTCTTCCAACCGCTTTTGATGTTCCTAAGTTCAGATTTAGCCGACTCAATTTCTAATGGTTTTTTTGATTCGGCAACTGCTTTATCTCCTCTTAATTGAATTGTATCGTTGAAATCGGAAGATTGTTGTACCGTGTGGGTTAATTCATGCGCTAATAAAAGTTTTCCTGAATTTGTGTCCGGACGATATTGAGAAGAACCAAATACTATATGATTTCCATGAGTATAGGCCAAGGCCGCAATATCATTCGACGACTTATGCGCCATCGCATCATCATGTATTCTAACATTCCCAAAATCATAACCAAACCTCTGCTCCATAAATGAGCGTGTGGATGTATCCATGGGCTGGCCCCCAGATCCTAAGGTTTGTTCAACAGCCGGAGTAACAACAGGTGATGCACCGCCTGATTCCTTTCGCTGTATTTTCTCTTCTTCCTCTTCACAATGGGCACATTTTCGTTGAACAGATATACCGGTATGGGAAAATGCGTGAATGGGCGCATCGTTTTCTTTCCGCATTACTTTCTCAGCCATCGCGTCTGCTTCCCTTTCATATACATCACCGGGCTGATTGATTTTTAATTTTGGCTGGATCCTTAATGATCCGGCGGTAAATGCATTATTATTATGTACCCTGATCTTGCCAAAATCATGATCTCCTCCATAAGAATTTATGGATGTCAACCCACGGTATGAATCCTGGTGTTTCAGGTTAACAGAACCCTCCTGTTTTTTATCAGGTGCTTTTAAAGTGGCTGCACTTCTCATTTTGCCAAACCTTTATAAACTGAATTTGCGATATTGTTACCAACCGAGCTCGCTTTCGTATCAGGCTGAACACTGAAGCTACCGGCATTCAGTCGGTCCACACTTAACCCACGTGAATGCACCACCGAAGGCAAACCACGTTCCTGGAGCAGCCGGGTTATTTCAAGTTCTACTGCCTGTGCTAGCTGGTACTTGTTATAACCTGCAAACCCATGAAGCACCAGTTCTTCGATATGCAATTCAATATCCTGTTTCATCACCATCCTGCGGTTTCTGTGTTACTGAAAGGTTTTTCCAATTTGGCATATTCGCTACGGGCCGCACGTGATACGTGGCGCATCTGGACAGGCTGGTTTTCATCTGCGGCCAGGAATGCTGCGTTGATGGCAATGTTCCTGATGTTACCACCGGGTACACTCATCCTTGCAAGTTTTTCCATATCAAGGTCTTTCACTGGAGTGTTAGATGGAAAGATGCGTCTCCATATTTCGGCGCGGTGCACTGCATCCGGATAAGGGAACTGAACAACAAAACGGATACGGCGAAGGAAAGCCTTGTCGATGGCGTTTTTCATATTGGTGGTGAGTATGGCCAGTCCGCCATATGCTTCCATACGCTGAAGGAGATAACTAACCTCAATATTACTATAACGGTCATGACTATCTTTTACATCACTTCGCTTCCCGAATAAAGCATCTGCTTCGTCAAAAAGCAATATGGCCCCACCTTCCTCGGCTGCATCGAAGATCTGTTTAAGATTTTTTTCTGTTTCACCGATATATTTATTTACAACCTGGCTGAGGTCTATACGGTACAGATCAAGCTGAAGTTCATTAGCCAGCACTTCTGAAGCCATCGTTTTACCTGTACCACTTTCACCTGAAAATAAAGCACTTATTCCTAACCCACGTGAACCTATAGACGAAAATCCCCATTCCTGGTACACTTTTCTGCGATGTTTCACCTGCATGGATATTTCCTTTAAAATTTGTTTCTGTGCCTCAGGCAACACAAGGTCGTTCCAGCCGGCAACCGGGTTTATACGTTGCGCCAGCCTGTCAACCTGCGGGCGGGTTTGAATACAACAGGCGTTCCAGATAGCCTTAGCAAATGCATCAGGGTTTTTTGGCGCAGTTTCCGTTGCAGCCTGGGTTGCTGTTATTTCCGTGCTTGCAAGACCGATAGTTTTTGCACTAAAATTAAAATGGGATACAATTTTTTTCAAAGGACCGTCAAGCCGGTCGTCTCTTGCACCCAGGCTCTGTTTCCATAGCTGCAACTGTTCTTCCTCCACTGGTTTATTAACGGTGAATTTTATATGAGTACGCTTGCATTCAGGTAACCATTCATCATTACTTAAAAATAAAACACCCTGTATGTTTTCAATAAAACCGTTTAGGCATTGTACACGTGACTTATCATTAAGATCCATGCTGGTGCTATCTATGAAAAGGGCGTAGGAGTTCAGGGCCGCTTCCCGGTTCCATAAACGGGCAAGGTCAGTTATTTCTTTCATAGCACCCG